>NZ_JBXAHO010000005.1:0-245952 GCF_058795195.1 Pseudomonas sp. GW823-FHT06B06
CAAAAAGGAAGCAAAAGGCTTTGCCCCACCACTCGGTGCCTCGCTTAGGCTCGGCATGCCAGAACGAAGGCATTGCTCCGTGGGTCGCCGCGATGGGCCCTCCCTGGCCCAGCTCGGCTAAACCGGCGTCCTGCCGGTTTCCCCACTGCGCAATGCCTGCGTTCGGCCATCGTGGTTAACGGAGCACCCAGATCAAAAGCCAAACCGAGGCGGCCTTAAAGCAGACCTGACTGTTACGGGTGTACCTGGACCCCCTGTAGGAGCGAGCCCGCTCGCGAAAAACCCGAGAACACCGCGGGGCACCAGACAACACGCATTATCAAAGGCTATCCAGAGATTGTTACAAAATCCGTCAAAGGTGTTTATCAAAACCATGCCTATATGAATCCCACCCCCGCGCCTAAAATTCGCTCCGCCAACCCGGCAAACTGAGTTAACCGAGTTACAGCCCCCACGAAGGCAGTTAACCCAAATCCAAGTAGTGCAGTTCCACACGCAACCTCAAAAAGGTTGCGTGACCCCCTTCGCCCTTAGAAAGGTAAATATTAAATGAAAGCTTTATTGGTACTGGCCCTCAGCAGTCTGTGCGCAACCGCCATGGCAGACGAGGCCCAGACTGATGTCGCGCAGCAACAACCGGCCATCGAGGATTACACTTACTCGATGCACCTGGACATCGCCAAAGTTATTTCAATGAGCGAAGTTCCCAATGTATGCGAAGTTGTCCCGATGAAAATGGAATATGACGACTCCAAGGGCCAGCGCCATATCCTGCGTTACAGCGTCATGGGTAACGGCTGCTCCAGCGGCTGATTGACTGCGCCGAATCCGGCCCACTCAGCCGCGTGCTGAAGGTCGATTCCAGCCCGGCTAACGTCGGGCTCAGTTGTGTCTGGACTGGTCAAAAAACGCCCACAAACACAAGATGTAGTGAAAAAGGCCATTTTCTGCTTACTTTTTGAACAAAACCGATACCTCGCCATTTTCACGAAAAAAAATCTTCACCCGCCAAAGCCCTGTAAACCCTCGCTCCGACCGAAAAACCCGCCCTCTCGACCGTGCCATGCGCGGATTCGCCCCACCACGACCGTGAAAATTTCCATATAATGCGGCCATAAACGGGCCTGCAATATCCCCTTACAGGGATGAATAGCCAGTCTGAAGCCCCGCAACGGCATTCGATGCTGATTTGCGCCCATCAGTGGCTCTCGGAACCCCGTACAAAATTATGTTTATTTGCCTGCGTAGCACCGCTGCAAAAAACGATATCCAACGCGGCCAGCACCGCCGTGTGAAAAAACCAACCCATCCATTTTCACACGGGCACACTGGCCCTCACGCAGGAGACGACACGTCATGCTGAGCTGGGACGAATTCGACAAAGAAGACACGGAAGTTGTAGCCAAGAGCGCCAACGCCGGCCACGCCACCGAAGCCAACATGGACCGTCTCGACAGCGCCGGCGGTGCCGCCGCCCTGGAAGCTCGCGCCGTGACCGCTGCGGACTCCGCTGCCGTCGCCCGCGCCAAGGCTGCCCTGGATTCCCTCGACGTCGCCGAAGGCCTCGCCGAACTCGAAGGCGCCTCCGCCCGTGTCGCTGTCGATGAAAAGCGCATGATCAACTGCCGTGCCGACCTCAACCAGCTCGTACCCTTCAAGTACGACTGGGCCTGGCAGAAGTACCTGGACGGCTGCGCAAACCACTGGATGCCGCAAGAAGTCAACATGACCGCCGACATCGCCCTCTGGAAAAACCCAGAAGGCCTGACCGACGACGAGCGCCGCATCGTGATGCGTAACCTCGGCTTCTTCTCCACCGCAGACTCCCTGGTTGCCAACAACCTGGTCCTGGCCGTGTACCGCCTGATCACCAACCCGGAATGCCGCCAGTACATCCTGCGCCAGGCCTTCGAAGAGGCGATCCACACCCACGCCTACCAGTACTGCATCGAATCGCTGGCCATGGATGAAGGCGAAATCTTCAACATGTACCACGAGATCCCATCGGTCGCGAAAAAAGCCACCTGGGGCCTGAAATACACCCGTTCGATCTCCGATCCGAAGTTCGAAACCGGCACCGTCGAAACCGACAAAGAGCTGCTGCGCAACCTGATCGCCTACTACTGCGTCCTGGAAGGCATCTTCTTCTACTGCGGCTTCACCCAGATCCTCTCCATGGGCCGCCGCAACAAAATGACCGGCGTCGCCGAGCAGTTCCAGTACATCCTGCGCGACGAATCCATGCACCTGAACTTCGGCATCGACGTGATCAACCAGATCAAAATCGAAAACCCACACCTGTGGGACGCCGAAATGAAGGAAGAAGCTTCGCAGATGATCCTGCAAGGCACCCAACTGGAAATCGAATACGCCCGCGACACCATGCCTCGCGGCGTGCTAGGCATGAACGCGGCGATGATGGAGGACTACCTCAAGTTCATCGCTAACCGTCGCCTGTCGCAGATCGGTCTGAAGGAAGAATACCCAGGGACGACTAACCCGTTCCCTTGGATGAGCGAGATCATGGACTTGAAGAAAGAGAAGAATTTCTTTGAGACTCGAGTTATTGAGTATCAGACTGGTGGGGCGCTTAGCTGGGATTGATTTCCAAGCTAGCCACGATTTGACGACTTGAATCGGCAAATCGAACATCTGAAAGCCCTCGACTTGTTCGGGGGCTTTTTTATGGATTAGGAAAACTCCATTCGATGGGCTAGATAATGCGCCGGTAGGATCTTCTGTAAGAAACGCCGCTATTTCTTGTAGGAAAATTCGTAGACAGCCGTAGTGGCCACTCAGTATCGTCCGAGGGTTTTCAACTCTCGGCGATTCTATGAGCGAAACGATAAAAGACAGCGACTGGAGCGTTTCAGAGATCAGGGCCGCGGTGGATGCCTATCTAAAAATGCTCGCGCTAGAGCTAAGCGGTCAGAAATTCGTGAAGACTGTAGAAAATCTTGCTCTACGCGAAGCGGCCTTACCCACCCGCACCAAAGGCTCCGTCGAATTCCGGATGCAGAACATCTCTACGGTACTGATGAAGATGGATCGAGAATTCATCAAGGGGTATAAGCCTGCCAAGAACGTTGGTTCGAATGTTGAGCAGTTAATTCGGGCAGCGCTCACCGAACGAGGCGTTCAGCCCGGCGACCCCACCGCTCCGACAGCTGATGAACAAACGCTAGAGCGACGTGCTGCTGCGCTTCAAAAGCAAAAGATCAAGGAGCCGCCAAAAGGTATTAAAAAACCGAAACGAGCAGCAAGCTCTGGCACAGTCTATGTGCGTGATCCCGAGGTGCGAGCGTGGGTGCGAAATGAAGCCGAAGGTCATTGCGATGGCTGTGGCGAACCTGCTCCGTTTCAAAAACTTGGGTTGCCTTATCTGGAAGTCCACCACGTTAAGCCCCTCGCCGAAAAAGGCTCGGATCAAGTCACCAACGCCGTAGCACTCTGCCCGAACTGCCATCGTCGTTGTCATCATTCGAGCGACAGTGAGGAATTCACCGCTTCGCTTTACAAGAAGGTCACACGGCTGATTCCCGAGTAATCGAACTCTGTAGCGAGGTAACTTGCCGATGCAAGGATCAACCCTCCGTCCATGTCTGCATTACTGCAATGGCTCGAGCGCTTGCCGAAGTCGATCCTCCAGCGCCCATATCTCCCGCTTCACCTCCATGCGCCGCTCACGGGCGGCTTGAATGCGAGACTCGTCAAGGCCAGCGTAGCGGCGTAGCCAATGAACGATCATTTCCTCATCAGGGTGGTAATAGTCCTTGTGGCCTTTACTCCCTCTCAGGGTGTCATTCATATCACTGTCGAAGCGGCCAGCCGCGAATTCATCCGGGGGCAACGTGCCCCATTCGGCGGCGCAATCCTCGAATACCCAGGAAATCTCATTGAGGTGTTTTTGCGCTCCGCGATGGCCGCGTTTGTAAAACACCTGCTCGCGGCAACTCTCCTGGAAACGCTCCATCATCGGCTCGTCATCGACCCATTGAAGGATGTCGTGCTGGCCCGCATGGCGGACCAGGCCGTTTATCCAACGCTCGGCAAAACGATCGACAAAGCCTTCCAAATCGGCTTTTTTCGCGTGCGCGAAAATCATGCAGTACCGGGTTTGCACATGGATGACGAACAGCACGTGCTTGCGTTGAACGGTAATCGCGTGGACCAGCCACTGTTCGGCTGACGCATCAGGCGCATCGTCCTCAATAATGGGCGATGGTGGTTTACCCACCGGGGAGATTTTCTTGCCTTTGTGCACACGACTGAAAAAGTTGCTGGCGGCTTCGGTGCAATTGAAGATCAACATCCTGGTTCTCTGGTAGAAGGCGGGTGATAGCGGTTGTCAGTCCTGCTGCACTATCTCATCTGCCCATTCAATCTCATAGGGCTGGCGAACCACGTCAGCAATCTCTTCCCGCGCCGCTTCGCTGAGGACCGACAGCTCTGCATCGGTCAGCAAGTCGTGTCTGACCATCATTCTCAAAGCCATCAGTGCGCTAGAGCGACTGTAAGGATCGAAAGTCCGGACGATGTCTTTATCCCGGTCGCGCATCAGCCGATAAAGCATCCCATACCTGGCTTGAGCCGAAAGCGCACCATGCTCAGTGATGGTCTTGGCATCGGCCAACACACCCTGGCAGAAACGATCGAGCGCCAGCTTGCGCAGTTCCTTGAACTTCTTCCAGTCGCTTTCGATGATGGGCATGAGCATTACCTCTGCGAAGGATCTTTGACGAAGTAAAACGCATTCTTGCCGAAAAATCCTGTCGCATTCAGGTCATTGAGTCGCAGGGGCTGGAATTCGCCCCGACACCGCCAAAATCGAGATTGTCAGATTTTTTGTGTGCGGGACGGTTATGGCCTGCCCTCTTACCTGAATTTCACCAGCAAAGATCCAATCAACAGCCAAACACCACTACCAACCAACATGACAGCTTTTATTTTTAGTAGACGCTTCAGATGAGGAGGGAAGTTTTTAATATCCTCGGGGTCCAGTTCACCACTGCGGATTGATGCGTTTGGCATCATTACCATCCCGGCGATTTTTGCTACCAGCATAAGGCACCCAAACCATCCC
The DNA here is from genome assembly GCF_058795195.1 of Pseudomonas sp. GW823-FHT06B06. NCBI lineage: Bacteria > Pseudomonadati > Pseudomonadota > Gammaproteobacteria > Pseudomonadales > Pseudomonadaceae > Pseudomonas > Pseudomonas sp. GW823-FHT06B06. Next base: position 5,084 of record NZ_JBXAHO010000005.1, read on the forward strand.
TGAGTCCTCAGGCCCGGCCCCCAGATCGCGATATAGCGACTGTTCTTCAGGGCCCCCATCATCACATCCAGATGACGGCCTAAATATAGGGAGTACGCGATACCCACAACCCCCAGTAGGAATGGTCCCCCAACAACAGTTATGGAAACCCAGGTTGGCCACATGTCGATCATGGCGTTGAGCCTTCGTATATTTTTTCGCCTAAAAACTCTCCTCCATCACCACCACGGGTCGTACCCAGCCATGCCCCACCACCTATCAAGGTCGCAATGCAGACAACGCCCCCAATGCCTGTAGTGTATCCAAGCGCCAGGCAGACAGGCGCACTGGCATATTTGCCTAACTCTGCACCCACAATGCCACCAACGGTGGACCCGATGAATTTTCCACCCTCAGTAAATCTAACCTTCTCACAAGCCGTACCAGAATCCCCAGCACAAACTTCCTGAATAGCCAGCAGCGAAGAAACCCCGCCAATACCAATGCCGATGTAACCACCGGTGCTCATGTACTTGGCAGCCCGACTGACCGCATTCACATGGGTCGCATAACCCGGAATCTGCCCCGGCGCCCCAGCCTTGTCCCAGTGGTGCACCAGGCTACGACTGGAAATGCCGAGGGCGGTCTTCAATTTGGGGTGATCACCCAAGGTGGTCACACCACGAAGGCGCGTGGAGTTCAGCAGGTGGGCATCCAGCTGGGCGAGCAGACGCTGGCGCTCGGCAACAAACGGCTTCGATCTCAGGTTGCCATGCTGGCGATAGGTTTCCTGATGCAGGCGCTCTATGCCCTGGAGGGTGTCGCGCAGGCGGATCAGGTGCTTCTCCATTACCGCTGCGCTGACGCCGAGAACGGTCGAAGTATCGCCGGTAAAACTGGCAATTTCGGCGCCGTGGCGATACATGAACTCCGCTTCTGCTGGCGTCAGGGGATCGAGGGCTGCCTTGACCTGTTGAGCGGTTTGCATCAGCTGGGCTTCCTGGTAGGTGCAGGAAGTGTTGCTCGGATCGCTTAGCACGATCATCGAACCGGCTTTGAGGTCGCTTCGATCAGGGTTGAGCGCCTTGAACTTGCTCATGGTCGCGTGTTGGCGCGAGGGGAAAAGCGTGGCTTCCAGTTGTTCGCGGGTCATGCTGTTGGGGACAACGTAGAAGCCGGGTTCCGGTAGGTCTGCTTTGTTGAATGTTGCTGGTGCCGGATGACTGGAAGGAGCGAAACCGGATTGACGTGGCACTGCTGGCTGGGTGCTGGCAGTTGAAGCAGTTGGCTCAGCCGCTCTTCTGGACACCGGCGGTGAAGCGTCCGCTTTCGTGTAAGTTGCCGTGAGTACCGTGGGGATAAGACTGGCCTTACAAGGGCAATTGCTGTAGCTATCCAGCGTGCCAGCCATGGGCCTTCCAAGACTGGTCATATACGAGATGCCACCGACGATCCGATACGTCTTCCTGTCCTTTCCACAGGTGACTCGATCACCATCACAGGCATGGGCAACGCCATACATCATGATCCGGGTGTCACCATCGAGAACTGTGCCGCCACAGGTGGTTCGGTCATTCAAACCGATGAAATGTCCTTCTCTCATTGAATTTCTTCTCCATGACTTCCGGTCGAGTCCAGAAGGTTTACGACGAGGGGTTGCGACCGTCAGTTGCGTCAGCATTCAAGCAACGCCGAACTGAGACAGCCTTGGGCAGCGCCAGACTTGATCGCTCAGTCCGCGATAGATGGAAGAAAATCCTTAACCATCGACTCCCTTTCGCGCGCAACAAACACCAAGCCGTCCTGCGGCGTATTGATGATCTCGTCGCCATTGCTGAGCAAGCTGCCGACCAACGCCACATCATTGTGAACCTGCCCGGCGCCTGTGATGATCTGCGCCGTACTGCCATCGACATACATGACGTAGTCGCCTTTGCGCGCTCCACGCACCGACTGTCCATTTTCCAGCTTGAACTACTGCAGTCCGGTCCCTTGCTGGATCACTCCGCCGTTACGGGTATGGCTGCCCTCGGTGGCAAAGCGGAAGATGGCGATGGCGGGATGAGCGTCAAGGTATGCCTGCTGTTCGCGAACAGTCGCCTGGGTTTCCTCATCGAATCGCGCAATGTGCTGCTCAGTGAAGTGCGGGGTGTCCAGGCTGCGGAGGTATTCTGGGGAAACAGCATTGCCACACAAGAACTGAAAGGGTGCATTCATTTCAAACTCCTTATCCTTGGAAGGGTGTTCAGAAATAATGCAGCGGACGCTAACAGCGTTGCGAGCCTCACGGCAGGGTCAAAAAGACGATTCAGAAGTTTCTCCAAAAGAAACAATCCTTTTCCTACAAAAGGGTCTGTCCATGGAGGCCACGTGGATGAATCAACCCTCAGTCCGGCCGACTCAACGAACTCCACAACAACTGCGCCGCATACCCCCGATACGGCCGCCATCCCTCAGCCCTCTCCAACAACTGCCGAGCCGTCACCGCCCCACCCTCCAATGCCGCCAACGCATTGATCAACCCCACATCCCCATTCGGCAACCCATCCATTTCCCGCAACTGCCGCAACGCAATGTACTGCGCCGTCCAGTCGCCGATGCCGTACAACGCCAGCAACCGCGCCACCCCGCCGTGCCGACCGGGTTCAAACAACAGGGGATCATCGATCACCGCCTGGGCCACGCCCGACAACGTACGGCCTCGGCTTTTCGGCATCCCCAATGTCGCAAGGTCCGCCGCCGCCAGCACCGCCGCTTCGGGAAACACATGGGTCAGGCCACCGCGCGGCGAGCTCAAGGGCACGCCGTATTGCGCCACCAGTTTTCCCGCCAGCTTGATAGCCGCGCCGACGGTAATCTGCTGCCCCAACACCGCACGAATCGCCAGTTCCAAACCATCCCACGTCCCCGGCACGCGCAGTCCTGGGCGCTCTGCGATCAGCGGTGCCAGCAGAGGATCAACAGACAGGTGCCGATGAATGCTGATCAGGTCGGCATCCAGATCAAACATCCGCCGCAGCCTGGCGACGATCTCGGGCACTGCGTTGGCATCGGGAAAGTCCAACGTCAGTTCCAGTGAGTCCGCCGTCGCAGGCCCGACAGCGAGCGTGCCGTGGACCCCGTTCAAGCCGATGCTGCGTGAGTAGACGTCGCCGACCACTTCTTCCATTCCAGTGATCGCCCGCGCCGACAGGAACCCCACCATCGCGGGCCAGTCGTAGGGCGCCTGGAACGCCAGCAGTAACTTCACAGGCTGAGCACTCCGCTGTACAGCGCATACGCCGCCAGTCCGGCAGCGCTGATGACACAGGTAAATATGCCCTTCTCGAGGGTGGTGAACAGCGGTTTGCCCTGTTCATGCCTGGCCTTGGCGAACAGGATCACGCCGGGCGCATAGAGCAAGGCCGAGAGCAGCAGGTACTTCACGCCGCCGGCATACAGCAACCACACGGCATAGCTCAGGGCGATGCCGCCGATCAGCAGGTCCTTGGTGCGTTCGGCAGAGGCGTGCTCATAGGTTTCACCGCGCCCGCTCAGCAGCACCGCATAAGCCGCCGACCACAGATAGGGCACCAGGATCATCGATGAAGCGAGGTAGATCAGGCTGGTGTAGGTGCCGGCGGAAAACAGGGTGATCAGCAGAAACAGCTGAATCATCACGTTGGTCAGCCACAGCGCATTGACCGGCACATGGTTGGCGTTTTCCTTGGTCAGGAATGCCGGCATGGTCTTGTCCTTGGCCGTGGCGAACAGGATCTCTGCACACAGCAACGCCCAGGACAGCAACGCGCCCAGCAGTGAGATCCCCAGGCCGATGCTTATCAGCAACGCGCCCCACGGGCCGACGATATGCTCCAGCACCGAGGCCAACGACGGGTTCTGCAAGGTGGCCAGTTCCGGCTGACTGAGGATCCCCAGCGACAGCACGTTGACCAATACCAGTAGTGCCAACACCCCGACAAAACCGATGACCGTGGCCCGGCCCACATCCGAACGTTTCTCCGCCCGCGCCGAGTAGACACTGGCCCCCTCGATGCCGATGAACACGAACACGGTGACGAGCATCATGTTGCGCACCTGGTCCATCACGCTACCGAAACTCGGGTTGCTGCGGCCCCAGATGTCCCGGGTGAAGATATCCGCCTTGAACGCCACGGCGGCGATCACGATGAACATGATCAGCGGCACGATCTTGGCCACGGTCGTCAACAGGTTGATGAAAGCGGCTTCCTTGATCCCGCGCATCACTATGAAATGCACCGTCCACAGCAGCAAAGACGCACAGGCGATGGCGGTCGGGGTGTTGCCTTCGCCGAACACCGGAAAGAAAAACCCCAGGGTGCTGAACAGCAGCACGAAATAGCCGACGTTGCCCAGCCAGGCACTGATCCAGTAACCCCAGGCCGACGAGAATCCCATGTAGTCGCCGAAACCGGCCTTGGCGTAGGCGTACACCCCCGAGTCCAGTTCCGGCTTGCGATTGGCCAGGGTCTGGAACACGAAGGCCAGGGTCAGCATGCCCACGGCGGTGATGGCCCAGCCGATCAGGATCGCCCCCGCATCGGCCTTGGCCGCCATGTTCTGCGGCAGGGAAAAGATCCCGCCGCCAATCATCGATCCGACGACCAGGGCGATCAGTGCGCTCAGGCGAAGCTTTTGCGTCGATTGCGACATGGCGGCGTCTCCAGTTGCCAGGGGCGGCCATTGCCGCAAGATCGTCACATAACCTGCGTTAACTAAATGGATGAAGCGTAATGACGTTTATTGGATAACGCCAACAAACGCCCATCCAAGTGCCAGATAAAACCCAATAGGCATCGATATATTTTTTTGCTTTATACAACTTTGTTGATAAGCCAATTCCGTTCTGAGAACTCTTCGCGAAAATTTGCGGATTGGCAAAAAAGGGCTAGCTTCATAAGGCGCAAGGAATGCGAAAAAGTTTCAACAAAAATTCAACGAAGCCTCTGGGACAAGCATTACAGGCATTAGCTTTGTATGAGCGATCTTTTGGTTATTCACAATGGAATGTCGACCTGCACTGATCTGAGTCAGTCCACTCAATGGCGGTCGGACCTAGTCTGTTGCCTCTCTTCTCCTGCAATGGAGTCATGCAATGTCTGAAACTCCCGGAAAACTGAAACTCGGCGCGCTGATTGCCCTGGTCGTCGGCTCGATGATTGGTGGCGGCATCTTTTCCCTGCCGCAAAACATGGCGGCCAGTGCCGATGTCGGCGCCATTCTGATTGGCTGGGCGATCACCGCAGTGGGCATGCTCACCCTGGCCTTTGTCTTCCAGACCCTGGCCAATCGCAAGCCCGACCTGGATGGCGGGGTCTACGCCTACGCCAAGGCCGGTTTCGGCGACTACATGGGTTTCTCTTCGGCCTGGGGTTACTGGATCAGTGCCTGGCTGGGCAACGTTGGTTACTTCGTCCTGTTATTCAGCACCCTGGGTTACTTCTTCCCGGTGTTCGGCGAGGGCAATACCGTCGCCGCCGTGGTCGGTGCGTCCGTGTTGCTGTGGGCCGTGCATTGGCTGGTACTGCGGGGAATCAAGGAAGCGGCATTCATCAACCTGGTGACCACGATCGCCAAGATCGTACCGCTGATACTGTTTGTGCTGATTACGATTTTCGCCTTCAAGCTGGAGATCTTCACCGCCGACATCTGGGGCCTGAAGAATCCGGACCTTGGCAGCGTGATGAACCAGGTGCGCAACATGATGCTGGTCACCGTGTGGGTGTTCATCGGCATCGAGGGCGCGAGCATTTTCTCGGCCCGGGCGGAAAAACGCAGTGATGTGGGTAAGGCCACGGTGATCGGGTTTATCACTGTGCTGCTGATCCTGGTACTGGTGAACGTGCTGTCGCTGGGCATCCTGACCCAACCGGAGCTGGCCAAGCTGCAGAACCCGTCGATGGCCGCCGTGCTGGAACACGTGGTCGGTCCGTGGGGGGCGGTGCTGATCAGCGTCGGCCTGATCATCTCGTTGCTCGGAGCACTGCTGTCGTGGGTACTGCTGTGCGCGGAGATCATGTTCGCCGCCGCCAAGGACCACACCATGCCGGCGTTCCTGCGCAAGGAAAACGCCAACCAGGTACCGGTCAACGCCCTGTGGCTGACCAATGCCATGGTCCAGATATTCCTGGTCATCACGTTGTTTTCGGCCAGCACCTACCTGTCGCTGATCTACCTCGCCACTTCGATGATCCTGGTGCCTTACCTGTGGTCGGCGGCGTACGCCCTGTTGTTGGCGGTGCGCGGCGAAACCTACGAAGGCGCGGCGGGCGAGCGTCAGAAGGATCTGTTCATTGGTGCCGTGGCCCTGATCTATGCGGTCTGGCTGCTGTACGCCGGTGGCATGAAATACCTGCTGCTCTCGGCCCTGCTCTATGCACCCGGCGTGATCCTGTTCGCCAAGGCCAAGCTGGAACTCAAGAAACCGGTTTTCACCAACGTCGAGAAGCTGATTTTCGCCGCGGTGGTCGTCGGCGCCCTGGTGGCGGCCTACGGTCTCTACGACGGCTTCCTGACCCTGTAACACGACTGATTTGCCATCTGGAGGTTCACTGAAATGACCACGGAAAAAGTTAAGTACGGCGTCCATTCCGAAGCCGGCAAACTGCGCAAAGTCATGGTTTGCTCCCCAGGGCTCGCCCATCAGCGCCTGACCCCGAACAACTGCGACGAATTGCTGTTCGATGATGTGCTGTGGGTGGCACAGGCCAAGCGCGACCATTTCGATTTCGTCACCAAAATGCGTGAACGAAATGTCGATGTACTGGAGATGCACAACCTGCTGACCGACATCGTCGCCATCCCCGAAGCGCTGGACTGGATTCTCGAGCGCAAGATCACCGCCGATTCGGTGGGCCTGGGCCTGATCAATGAAACCGGCTCGTGGCTGCGCAGCCTGGAACCGCGCAAGATCGCCGAGTTCCTGATCGGTGGTGTCTCGGCCGATGACCTGCCGGACAGTTTTGGCGGCAAGACCATTCAGATGTTCCGCGAATTCCTCGGCCACTCCAGCTTCATCCTGCCGCCGCTCCCCAACACCCAGTTCACCCGCGATACCACGTGCTGGATCTACGGTGGCGTCACGCTCAACCCGATGTACTGGCCGGCACGTCGCCAGGAAACCCTGCTGACCACCGCCATCTACAAATTCCATCCGCAATTCACCAACGCTGAATTCCAGATCTGGTACGGCGACCCGGACAAGGACCATGGCAGTTCCACGCTGGAAGGCGGCGATGTGATGCCGATCGGCAACGGCGTGGTCCTGATCGGCATGGGCGAACGCTCGTCCCGCCAAGCCATCGGCCAACTGGCGGTCAGTCTGTTCAAGCACAAGGCCGTGGAAAAAGTCATCGTCGCCGGCCTACCTAAATCCCGCGCGGCGATGCACCTGGACACCGTGTTCAGCTTCTGCGACCGCGATGTGGTGACCATCTTCCCGGAAGTGGTGAACCAGATTGTCGCCTTCACCCTGCGACCCGATGAGAGCAAGCCGGGCGGCATCGATATCCGCCGCGAAGAAACCAACTTCCTCGACACCGTGGCCAAGGCACTCAACCTCAAGGCCCTGCGCGTCGTCGAAACCGGCGGCAACAGTTTCGCCGCCGAACGCGAGCAATGGGACGACGGCAACAACGTGGTCGCCGTGGAGCCCGGTGTGGTCATCGGCTACGACCGCAACACCTACACCAACACCCTGCTGCGCAAGGCCGGTGTGGAAGTCATCACCATCAGCGCAGGCGAACTGGGACGCGGTCGCGGCGGCGGCCATTGCATGACCTGCCCGATCATCCGCGATCCGATCGACTACTAACCTATCAGCCTTGGCCCGCACTGACCGAGCGCGGGCCAACGGGATAACCGACACCTTAGGAGATCCAAAATGGCGTTCAATATCCATAACCGCAATCTGCTGAGCCTGGAACACCACACCCCTCGCGAATTGCGCTACCTGCTCGACCTGTCCCGCGACCTGAAACGGGCCAAATACACCGGCACCGAACAGCAACACCTCAAGGGCAACAACATCGCGCTGATCTTCGAAAAAACCTCGACCCGCACCCGCTGTGCGTTCGAAGTCGCCGCCTATGACCAGGGTGCCAATGTCACCTACATCGACCCGAACTCCTCGCAGATCGGCCACAAGGAAAGCATGAAGGACACCGCCCGCGTGCTCGGGCGCATGTATGACGCCATCGAGTACCGTGGCTTCAAACAGGAAATCGTCGAGGAGCTGGCCAAGTTTGCCGGCGTGCCTGTATTCAACGGCCTGACCGATGAATATCACCCGACACAAATGATCGCCGACGTGCTGACCATGCGTGAACACGCCGACAAGCCGATCCACGAAATCAGCTATGCCTACCTTGGGGATGCGCGTAACAACATGGGCAACTCGCTGCTGCTGATCGGCGCCAAGCTGGGCATGGACGTGCGCATCTGCGCGCCGAAAGCCCTGTGGCCGGCGGACGACCTGGTGGCACGCTGCAAAAAATACGGAGAGGAAAGCGGCGCGCGCATCACTCTCACCGAAGACCCGAAAGCGGCGGTCAAGGGCGTGGACTTCATCCACACCGACGTCTGGGTCTCTATGGGCGAGCCGGTTGAAGCCTGGGCCGAACGCATCCAGCAATTGCTGCCGTATCAGGTGAATGCCGAGCTGATGAAAGCCACCGGCAACCCGCGCACCAAGTTCATGCACTGCCTGCCGGCCTTCCACAACAGCGACACCAAAGTCGGCAAACAGATTGCCGAGCAGTACCCGCACCTGAAGAACGGCATCGAAGTGACCGATGACGTGTTCGAGTCGCCGGCCTGCATCGCTTTCGAGCAAGCGGAGAACCGCATGCACACGATCAAGGCGATTCTGGTGTCGACACTGGCGGATCTGTAAGGACTGAAGCCCCCTCCATCCGATCGTTCCCACGCTCTGCGTGGGAATGCCGCCACGGACGCTCCGCGTCCGATGTGACGCGGAGCGTCACGGGATGCATTCCCACGGGGACCGTGGGAACGATCAAACTGAAAGGACATGCACCATGCGTATCGTCGTTGCTCTGGGCGGTAACGCCCTGCTCCGCCGGGGTGAACCCATGACCGCGGACAACCAGCGCGCCAATATCCGGATCGCCACCGAGCAGATCGCCAAGATCCATCCCGGCAACCAACTGGTCATCGCCCACGGCAATGGCCCGCAAGTCGGCCTGCTATCGCTGCAAGCGGCCGCCTACACCTCGGTGTCGCCTTACCCGCTGGACGTCCTCGGCGCCGAAACCGAGGGCATGATCGGCTACATCATCGAACAGGAGCTGGGCAACCTGCTGGACTTCGAGGTGCCCTTCGCCACCTTGCTGACCCAGGTCGAAGTCGATGCCAACGACCCGGCCTTCCAGAAACCCAGCAAACCCATCGGCCCGGTGTACGCCAAGGCCGAGGCAGAAAAACTGGCTGCCGAAAAAGGCTGGGCCATCGCCCCCGACGGCGACAAATTCCGCCGCGTGGTCGCCAGCCCCAAACCCAAGCGTATCTTCGAAATCCGCCCGATCAAATGGCTGCTGGAAAAAGGCAGCATCGTGATCTGTGCCGGCGGTGGCGGCATCCCCACCATGTACACCGCACCCGGCAAACTTGAGGGCGTGGAAGCTGTGATCGACAAAGACCTGTGCTCGGCGCTGTTGGCCGAACAGCTGGAAGCCGATCTGTTGGTGATCGCCACCGACGTCAACGCCGCCTTTATCGATTTCGGTAAACCGACGCAGAAAGCCATCGCCCAGGCGCACCCCGACGAAATGGAAAAGCTCGGCTTCGCCGCTGGCTCCATGGGACCGAAGGTGCAGGCAGCCTGCGAGTTCGCACGCCATACTGGAAAAGTCGCGGTGATCGGCTCTCTGGCGGACATCGAGGCGATCGTCCAGGGCAAGGCTGGCACACGCATCAGCACAGCGACACCTGGCATTACTTACTTGTAAGGAGAGACGCCCATGGCACAGTTTCAGCCAGGTCACTTGCACATCGAGCGTCATGCGCTGACACCGGACGATGTCAGTTACAACGTGCACCTCGACTATGAAGTCAGCACCAATGACAAAGGTGAAAAAGGCATCCTGTTCACCATGCATGGCAACATTCAAGGCAAGGACATGTCAGAGCCCTTCTTCCTGCCCAAGGAGGAGGCCTACAACTTCGCCAGGGATGTGACGAGAATTGCCGAGAAGTACGGGATTCCGAAGGCACACAGCCAGATCGGCTCGATCCACAAGCACTACGACTTGATGTTCGAAGACATCCGGCAGCAGTTGAATATGAAATCCGGTGATCCGGTAAACCCCGAACACTTCGAGTAACCCGAACACACGTTCTGTGCTCAACCCAAACCACTGTGGGAGCGGGCCTGCTCGCGAAAGCGCTGTGTCAGTCGCCATCCTCGTTGACTGACACGACGCCTTCGCGAGCAGGCTCGCTCCCACAAGGGTCTAACCCCCGGCATTGAACTCCACGCAGGATTTCACCATTAGCCCGCCCCAAGGCATACTTGCCACCCTTCGCACCCCAGAACCCGAAACCGCACCATGCGCATCCACGTCAGCTTCATCGATCGCGTCGGCATCACCCAGGAAGTCCTGGCCTTGCTCGGTGGACGTAACCTCAACCTGGATGCGGTGGAAATGGTTCCACCCAACGTCTACATCGACGCGCCGACCCTGAGCCCCGAAGTGCTCGAAGAGTTGCGCGATGCATTGCTGAGCGTGCGGGGCGTGCAGGCGATGACCGTAGTCGACATTCTTCCCGGCCAGCGTCGGCACCTGCAGCTCGATGCGCTGCTCGCGGCGATGACCGACCCGGTGCTGGCGCTGGACAGCGCCGGCAAGGTGTTGCTGGCCAACCCGGCGTTGATTGCCCTGTACGGTCGCGAGCCGGCCGGAGAAAGTGTCGCCGACCTGTTTGCCGACCCGGCGCTGCTCGATGCGTTACTCGAACACGGATTTCGCCTGCCGTTGCGAGAGATCACCGTCAACGGCCAGACCTTGTTGCTCGACGCCACGCCGATCACCGACGCTGGCGCCCTGTTGACCCTGTATCAACCCAATCGCATCGGTGAGCGCCTGTCGGCATTGCACCATGATCACGCTGAAGGCTTCGATGCGTTGCTGGGCGAATCGCCGGTCATTCGCACGCTCAAGGTTCGCGCGCAGCGGGTGGCGGCACTCGATGCGCCGCTGTTGATCCAGGGCGAAACCGGCACCGGCAAAGAACTGGTGGCGCGTGCTTGCCATGCCATCAGCGCCCGCCACAACGCACCGTTCCTGGCATTGAATTGCGCGGCACTGCCGGAGAACCTCGCCGAAAGCGAACTGTTCGGCTACGCCCCCGGCGCCTTTACCGGGGCACAACGGGGCGGCAAGCCGGGGCTGATGGAACTGGCCAACCAGGGCACGGTGTTTCTCGACGAAATCGGCGAAATGTCACCGTACTTGCAGGCCAAGCTGCTGCGATTCCTCAACGATGGCAGCTTCCGTCGGGTGGGTGGCGATCGCGAGGTCAAGGTCAACGTGCGAATCCTCAGCGCGACCCACCGCGACCTGGAGAAAATGGTCAGCGAAGGCTTGTTCCGCGAAGACCTGTTTTACCGCCTCAACGTACTCAATGTCGAAGTTCCGCCCCTGCGCGAACGCGGCCAGGACATCCTGCTCCTGGCCCGCTATTTCATGCAGCAGGCTTGCGCACAGATCCAGCGCCCGGTCTGTCGCCTGGCGCCGGGCACTTACCCGGCGCTGCTCGGCAACCGCTGGCCGGGCAACGTGCGGCAACTGCAAAACGTGATTTTCCGTGCAGCGGCCATTTGTGAAAGCAGCCTGGTGGACATTGGCGACCTCGACATCGCTGGCACCTCGGTGGCACGCCAGAGCGATCAGGATATCGACAGCCTGGAGCAGGCCATGGATGAATTCGAGAAAAACCTGCTGGAAAAACTCTACGTCAGCTACCCCTCGACCCGCCAACTGGCCAGCCGCCTGCAAACGTCTCATACCGCCATCGCTCATCGATTGCGCAAGTACGGGATTCCCAACAAGCCGTAGCAATGTTGATCGTTCCCACGCTCCGCGTGGGAATGCAGCCCGGGACGCTCTGCGTCCCAAAGCGTGACGCAGAGCGTCACAAGAGGCATTCCCACGCAGAGCGTGGGAACGATCGATTCAAAAGCGACCTTCACCTGTACTGAAAGCGCTACAGCGGAACGATTTCGCTACACCTCTCTGCAACCAGCCCTGCGCAAGGCTTTGATCCACTTCAGCTTTTTTCTCCTGCTGCGGCCGTAGCGATTTCGCTACAGCCTGCGAACTCAGCTTGACCCAATATAATCTTAACTTGTTGATTTATAACAATAAAACAACATTGGCCGCCTTTTTGCTTAGTAAGCCCCCATAAACCAGGGCATTGCCCAAGCATTCAATCGCGTCCACCAGACGAGTCTGGCCCCCCTTAGGAGTTTCCATGAGCGAGTTGCGTTTTACTGAAGATCACGAATGGCTGCGCACCGAAGCTGACGGCACTGTCACAGTCGGCATCACCGCTTTCGCGCAGAACGCTCTGGGCGACGTGGTTTTCGTACAACTGCCAGAGTTGCAGTCCTACGACAAAGGCGCTGAAGCCGCCACCGTGGAATCGGTAAAAGCCGCCAGCGGCGTGTACATGCCACTGGACGGAGAAGTGCTGGAAGTGAACCCGGCGCTGGACGCCAGCCCTGAGCTGGTCAACGAAGATCCGCTGGGCGAAGGCTGGTTCTTCCGTTTCCAGCCCGCTGACGCTACCGCTGTCGGCCAACTGCTGGATCAGGACGCTTACGACCGCCTGATCAAAGCCCAAGCCGAAGCCTGAGGAGCCTGCCATGACTATCAATCTCAGCACCGCCAATGAATTCATCGCCCGCCACATCGGCCCCCGCGCCGGTGACGAGCAGGCCATGCTCAACACCCTCGGCTTCGACTCCCTCGAAGCCCTGAGCGCCAGCGTCATTCCCGACAGCATCAAGGGCACCAGCGTGCTCGGCCTGGAAGACGGCCTGAGCGAAGCCGACGCCCTGGCGATGATCAAAGGCATCGCCGGCAAGAACCAGCTGTTCAAGACCTTCATCGGCCAGGGCTACTACGGCACCCACACGCCGTCGCCGATCCTGCGCAACCTCCTGGAAAACCCGGCCTGGTACACCGCCTACACCCCCTACCAGCCGGAAATTTCCCAGGGTCGCCTTGAAGCCCTGCTGAACTTCCAGACCCTGATCAGCGACCTCACCGGCCTGCCGATCGCCAACGCCTCCCTGCTCGACGAAGCCACCGCCGCCGCCGAAGCCATGACCTTCTGCAAGCGCCTGAGCAAGAACAAGGGCAGCCACCAGTTCTTCGCCTCCGTGCATTGCCACCCGCAGACCCTCGACGTGCTGCGCACCCGTGCCGAACCGCTGGGCATCGAGGTGGTGGTCGGTGACGAGCGCGAACTGAGCGACGTGTCGCCGTTCTTCGGGGCCCTGCTGCAGTACCCGGCGAGCAACGGTGACGTGTTCGACTACCGCGAACTGACCGAGCGCCTGCACGCCGCCAACGCCCTGGTGGCGGTGGCCGCCGACCTGCTGGCCCTGACCCTGCTGACCCCGCCGGGCGAATTCGGTGCCGACGTGGCCATTGGCAGCGCGCAGCGCTTCGGCGTGCCGCTGGGCTTCGGTGGCCCGCACGCGGCGTACTTCTCCACCAAGGATGCGTTCAAGCGCGACATGCCCGGCCGTCTGGTCGGCGTCTCGGTGGACCGTTTCGGCAAGCCGGCCCTGCGCCTGGCGATGCAGACCCGCGAGCAGCACATCCGCCGCGAGAAGGCCACGTCCAACATCTGCACCGCCCAGGTGCTGCTGGCCAACATCGCCAGCATGTACGCCGTGTACCACGGTCCGCAGGGCCTGACGCAGATCGCCCAGCGTGTGCACCAGTTGACCGCGATCCTGGCCCAAGGCCTGAAAGCGATCGGTCTGAACGTCGAGCAAGAACACTTCTTCGACACCCTGACCCTGAACACCGGCGCCAACACCGCAAAACTGCACGAGCAGGCCCACGCCCAGCAGATCAACCTGCGCGTGGTCGACGCTGAACGTCTGGGCCTGTCCCTGGATGAAACCAGCACCCAGGCTGACGTCGAAACCCTGTGGGCGCTGTTCGCCGCGGGCCAGGCCCTGCCGGACTTCGCCGCCCTCGCCGCCGCCACGCAAGCGACCCTCCCGGCCGCGCTGCTGCGCCAGTCGCCGATCCTCAGCCACCCGGTGTTCAACCGCTACCACTCGGAAACCGAGCTGATGCGCTACCTGCGCAAGCTGGCGGACAAGGACCTGGCGCTGGACCGCACCATGATCCCGCTGGGTTCGTGCACCATGAAACTCAACGCCGCCAGCGAAATGATCCCGGTGACCTGGGCCGAATTCGGCGCCCTGCACCCGTTCGCCCCGGCCGCACAAAGCGCCGGCTACCAGCAACTGACCGATGAACTGGAAGCGATGCTCTGCGCCGCCACCGGCTACGACTCGATCTCGCTGCAGCCGAACGCCGGTTCCCAGGGTGAATACGCCGGCCTGCTGGCGATTCGCGCCTACCACCAGAGCCGTGGCGAAGACCGTCGCGACATCTGCCTGATCCCGTCCTCGGCCCACGGCACCAACCCGGCCACCGCACAGATGGCCGGCATGCGCGTGGTGGTCACCGCCTGCGACGCCCGCGGCAACGTCGACATCGAAGACCTGCGCGCCAAGGCCATCGAGCACCGCGAGCACCTCGCCGCGCTGATGATCACCTACCCGTCGACCCACGGCGTGTTCGAGGAAGGCATCCGCGAAATCTGCGGCATCATCCACGAGCACGGCGGCCAGGTGTACATCGACGGCGCCAACATGAACGCCATGGTCGGCCTCTGCGCCCCGGGCAAGTTCGGCGGCGACGTCTCGCACCTGAACCTGCACAAGACCTTCTGCATTCCCCACGGCGGTGGCGGCCCGGGCGTCGGCCCGATTGGTGTGAAATCGCACCTGGCGCCATTCCTGCCAGGCCACGCGCACATGGCGCGCAAGGAAGGCGCGGTGTGCGCCGCGCCGTTCGGCAGCGCGAGCATTTTGCCGATCACCTGGATGTACATCCGCATGATGGGCGGCGCCGGCCTCAAGCGCGCCTCGCAGCTGGCGATCCTCAACGCCAACTACATCTCCCGTCGCCTGGAAGAGCACTACCCGGTGCTGTACACCGGCAGCAACGGCCTGGTGGCGCACGAATGCATCCTCGACCTGCGCCCGCTGAAAGACAGCAGCGGCATCAGCGTCGACGACGTGGCCAAGCGCCTGATCGACTTCGGCTTCCATGCCCCGACCATGTCCTTCCCGGTGGCCGGCACCCTGATGATCGAGCCGACCGAAAGCGAATCCAAGGAAGAACTGGACCGCTTCTGCGACGCCATGATCCGCATCCGCGAAGAAATCCGCGCGGTGGAAAACGGCACCCTGGACAAGGACGACAACCCACTGAAAAACGCCCCGCACACCGCGGCGGAGTTGGTCGGCGAGTGGTCGCATCCGTATAGCCGTGAGCAGGCGGTTTATCCGGTTGCCTCGCTGATCGAAGGCAAGTACTGGCCGCCGGTCGGTCGTGTCGACAACGTCTTCGGCGATCGCAACCTGGTCTGCGCCTGCCCGTCGATCGAAAGCTACGCTTAAACCAACAGGGGGCGGGTTTACTCGCCCCTATCAAGCACACCACACCCCCTGTAGGAGCTGCCGCAGGCTGCGATCTTTTGATCTTGATCTTGAAAAAAACAAGATCAAAAGATCGCAGCCTGCGGCAGCTCCTACACAAAGCATCTCCCGTGAAACGCCTATAACAAGAAACCGGAGAACAACCATGTCGTTAAGCGTGTTCGACCTGTTCAAGATTGGCATTGGCCCCTCCAGCTCCCACACCGTCGGCCCGATGCGCGCAGCCGCACGTTTCGCCGAAGGTTTGCGCCGTGAAGGGCTGCTCACCGCGACCGCTTGCGTCAAAGTCGAGCTGTACGGCTCACTCGGCGCCACCGGTAAAGGCCACGGCAGCGACAAGGCTGTGTTGCTCGGCCTGGAAGGCGAACACCCGGACACCGTGGATACCGAAACCGTCGCCG
The DNA here is from genome assembly GCF_058795195.1 of Pseudomonas sp. GW823-FHT06B06. NCBI lineage: Bacteria > Pseudomonadati > Pseudomonadota > Gammaproteobacteria > Pseudomonadales > Pseudomonadaceae > Pseudomonas > Pseudomonas sp. GW823-FHT06B06. The sequence goes on from NZ_JBXAHO010000005.1 coordinate 21,260, forward strand.
CTCGCCTGCACGAAATTCGCGGCAATGGTCGTTTGAACCTGCTCGGCGAACACAGCATTGCGTTCAATGAGAAAGAACACCTGGCGATGATTCGCAAGCCCTTGGCTTATCACCCCAACGGCATGATCTTTCGCGCCTTCGACACCGCGGGTTTGCAAATCCGCAGCCGCGAGTACTATTCGGTCGGCGGTGGTTTTGTCGTCGATGAAGACGCTGCCGGCGCCGACCGTATCGTCGAAGACGCTACCCCCCTGACCTTCCCGTTCAAAAGCGCCAAGGACCTGCTGGGTCACTGCACCACCTACGGCTTGTCCATCAGCCAGGTGATGCTGACCAACGAAAGCGCCTGGCGCCCGGAAGCGGAAACCCGCGCCGGCCTGCTGAAGATCTGGCAAGTGATGCAGGACTGCGTCGCCGCCGGTTGCCGCAACGAAGGCATCCTGCCCGGAGGCCTGAAGGTCAAGCGCCGGGCAGCCGCGCTGCATCGGCAATTGTGCAAGAACCCCGAATCGTCACTGCGCGATCCGCTGTCGGTACTGGACTGGGTCAACTTGTACGCCCTGGCGGTCAACGAAGAAAACGCCAACGGCGGACGCGTGGTAACTGCTCCGACCAACGGCGCGGCCGGGATCATCCCGGCGGTACTGCATTACTACATGCGCTTCATCCCCGGCGCGAACGATGACGGGGTGGTGCGCTTTCTGCTGACAGCCGCGGCCATTGGCATTCTGTACAAGGAAAATGCCTCGATCTCGGGCGCCGAAGTCGGCTGCCAGGGCGAAGTCGGTGTGGCCTGTTCAATGGCGGCGGGAGCCCTTTGCGAGGTGCTTGGCGGCACCGTGCAGCAAGTGGAAAACGCTGCGGAAATCGGCATGGAACATAACCTCGGGCTGACCTGCGACCCGATTGGCGGGCTGGTGCAAGTGCCTTGCATCGAGCGCAACGCCATGGGCTCGGTCAAGGCCATCAATGCCGTGCGCATGGCCATGCGCGGCGATGGGCAGCACTTCGTGTCCCTCGACAAGGTCATCCGCACCATGCGCCAAACCGGCGCCGACATGAAAAGCAAATACAAGGAAACCGCCCGTGGCGGTTTGGCGGTCAACATTATCGAGTGCTGATGCGCGCTCATCTTCACACTTCTCCAGGAGCTGAATATGTCCACCGAACAACTGTTGAAAACGCCGTTGCACGCCCTGCACGTCGAATTGGGCGCGCGCATGGTGCCGTTCGCCGGCTATGACATGCCGGTGCAGTACCCGCTGGGCGTGATGAAAGAACACCAGCACACCCGCGAGCAGGCCGGCCTGTTCGATGTCTCGCACATGGGCCAGATTCGCCTGACCGGCGCCAATGCCGCCAAGGCACTGGAAACTCTGGTGCCAGTGGACATCGTCGACTTGCCGGTGGGCATGCAGCGCTACGCGATGTTCACCAACGAGACCGGTGGCATCCTTGACGACCTGATGGTCGCCAACCTGGGTAACGACGAACTGTTTTTGGTGGTCAACGCCGCCTGCAAGGACCAGGACCTGGCCCACCTGCGCAAGCACATCGGTGACCAGTGCACCATCGAGCCCCTGTTCGAAGAACGCGCCCTGCTCGCCCTGCAAGGTCCTGCCGCGGTGACCGTACTGGCACGTCTGGCGCCAGAAGTGGCAAAGATGACCTTCATGCAGTTCGCCCCCGTGAAACTGCTGGGCGTCGACTGCTTTGTCAGCCGCTCGGGTTACACCGGTGAAGACGGTTTCGAAATCTCGGTACCGGCCGCCAACGCCGAAGCCCTGGCCCGGGCCTTGCTGGCCGAGCCTGAAGTAGCGGCCATCGGCCTCGGCGCACGCGACTCCCTGCGCCTGGAAGCCGGCCTGTGCCTGTACGGCCATGACATGAACACCGACACCAGCCCGATCGAAGCCAGCCTGTTATGGGCCATCTCCAAGCCGCGTCGTGCCGATGGCGCGCGCGCCGGTGGCTTCCCTGGCGCAGAAAGTGTGTTCGCACAACAACAAACCGGTGTTACCCGTAAGCGCGTTGGCCTGCTACCGCAGGAACGCACACCTGTGCGCGAAGGTGCTGAAATCGTCAACGAAGCAGGCGAGATCATCGGCAGCGTCTGCAGCGGCGGCTTTGGACCGACCTTGGGTGGCCCTTTGGCCATGGGTTACCTGGACAGCGCCTACACCGCCATCGATACGCCGGTATGGGCAATCGTTCGTGGGAAAAAGGTGCCTTTGCTTGTAAGCAAAATGCCATTTGTTCCACAACGCTACTATCGCGGTTGATTGACTGTTCCTATAAGTAACGCGGTTGTGCTTACACTGCACTAATGTGTAACGCAACCGCCATAAAATAGTGCATCGTTTGGCTCTTAGCTTCGATTATGAACTTTGCTTATAACGATCGAAAACATCTGAACACCGTCAACGCATACGCCCGCGCTAGTTGTCAGTGGTGTCAGCAACCTGAGCAAATCCGGGGCCTCCAAAGGGGCTTGTTTTTTCTCCCGAAGTTGGCGTAGAGTTTGTTCACTGTGTTTGCATGGGTCGCTTGGAATCGTGACCTGGGCAGTAGCCTACAAGTTAGCTACATCCCGTTCGACGTCTTCTTACTCTCCTGCAACCAGCCCCAGTACTCTTTCATGAGAAAGAGACTGTCATTAATTTTTTGCGTCAAAGGAAATAAGAAATGTCCCAACGTCAGAGCGGTACCGTCAAGTGGTTTAACGACGAAAAAGGTTTTGGTTTTATCACACCTGAAAGCGGTCCGGATCTGTTCGTGCATTTCCGCGCCATCCAGGGCAACGGTTTCAAGAGCCTGAAAGAAGGCCAGAAAGTGACCTTCATCGCTGTGCAGGGCCAGAAAGGCATGCAGGCTGACGAAGTACAAGCAGAAGCTTAATCTTCTGTAACGAAAAAGCCCCTGATGCTGACATCAGGGGCTTTTTTGTGCGCGTAAATCCGTAAAATGGCTTCTTTTGCGCCCAGAGGCTGCCATGTCGAAACACCTGCTCAAACCCCAGGGCGACTTTCCCGCCGTCGGCCTGGGTCGTCGCCTGGCAGCAATGTTCTATGATTTCCTGCTGTGCACCGCCCTGCTGATCGTCACCAGCGGCGTCTACAAGATGATCCAGATGGCGATCATCGGCGAAGAGAAAATGCGCACCCTGACCGAAGCTGGCGCGCTGGACGGCGATCCACTGCTTTCAACAGTGCTGCTGTTCGTGCTGTTCGGCTTCTTCGCCAAGTTCTGGACCTATTCAGGCCAGACCCTGGGGATGCAGGTGTGGTGCGTACGGGTACAGAATGCCGATGGCTCATCCATCAGCCTGTGGCAGGCGCTGTTGCGCTTTGTAGTGGCGATCGCGTCGTTGCTGTGCGTAGGCCTGGGGTTCTTCTGGTCGCTGTTCGACAAGCAGAAGCGCAGCTGGCATGACATGTATTCCAACACCCAGCTGGTGCGGGTCCCGAAGAAGAACAAATAATTCAGCCATACGAAAACCACTGTGGGAGCGAGCCTGCTCGCGAAAGCGGTGTGTCAGTCACTATCAACTTTGACTGTTACACCGTCTTCGCGAGCAGGCTCGCTCCCACAAGTTTTTTTTACTGAATGAGAGACCTCAGGCGTTGCCGGCCAGCTTCATCCGCGCCGCCTGGGTAAAGTCCAGCATGCGCTTGAGCGGCCGAATCGCCTGCGGAATCAACGCCGGATCAACAAAGATCTCGTTCGTCCCTTCCTTCAAGCTCTTGAGCGTGCGCTCAAGGGTATTCATCGCCATCCAGGGGCAATGCGCGCAACTGCGGCATGCCGCGCCGTTACCGGCCGTTGGCGCTTCGATAAAGACCTTGTCCGGGCACAGCTGCTGCATCTTGTAGAAGATACCGCGATCGGTAGCGACGATCAGGGTCTTGTTGGGCAGGCTCTGTGCCGCCGCGATCAACTGGCTGGTAGACCCGACGGCATCCGCCAGCTCGATCACCGAGGTCGGCGACTCCGGGTGTACCAGGATCGCTGCATCCGGATACAGCGCCTTCATGTCTTCGAGCTGCTTGGACTTGAATTCTTCGTGAACGATGCAGGCACCGTCCCATAGCAGCATGTCGGCACCGGTCTGACGCTGGATGTAAGTACCCAGGTGCTTGTCCGGCCCCCAGATGATGGTTTCACCGTTATCCATCAGGCTTTCGACGATTTCCAGCGCGCAGCTTGAAGTCACCACCCAGTCCGCGCGGGCTTTGACCGCCGCCGAGGTATTGGCGTAGACCACCACCGTACGCTCCGGGTGCTGGTCACAGAACGCGGAAAACTCATCGACGGGGCAACCAAGGTCCAGCGAGCAAGTCGCTTCCAGGGTCGGCATCAGGATGCGTTTTTCGGGGTTGAGGATCTTGGCTGTCTCGCCCATGAACTTCACACCGGCGACCACCACCGTCTTGGCCGGGTGGGCGTTGCCGAAGCGGGCCATCTCCAGCGAGTCGGAAACACAGCCTCCGGTCTCTTCGGCCAGGGCCTGAATCACCGGATCGCAATAGAAGTGCGCCACCAGCACCGCGTCCTGAGCCTTGAGCTCGGCAGCGATGGCGGCACGATAATAAGCTTCCTCATCGGCGGTCAGCGGCTTGGGCTGCTTGGCGTCGAGGTGGGCTTGAACCAGAAGGCGTTCGGAAATCTGCGTCATGTTCGCAAGACCTGCAGGCGCATTCGCGCGAAAGTCGAGTATACACCCGGCTCCGGACCCAACAGGGTACCGCCGGGAAAGTGAGTATTGATCAGGCACGGACAGCGTTGAAGCTGCGCAAGGCTACAGAATATCGGCAGGATGCAAAAGATGATTCTGACCTGCGCCCTGCAGTGCAGCAAAGGAACAGGCGAGCGTTAAATCGCAGGCAAAAAAAAACCCGGAAATCCTCACTTGCGTGGGCCTTCCGGATTTTCTAAACCGCCAAAAATGGTGGGTCGTGTGGGATTCGAACCTACGACCAATTGGTTAAAAGCCAACTGCTCTACCAACTGAGCTAACGACCCGCTGTGTGGTGGCGCGTATAATACTGATTTTTAAGGACTATTCAACACCTATTTTAAAATAATTCAAAAATAAGGTGTTGGGTCGCTGATTCCGGCTGCCGCAAAGCCTTCTGCGCGCAGTCGGCAGCTGTCGCACTTGCCGCAGGCACGGCCGTTATCGTCGGCCTGGTAGCAGGAAACGGTCAGGCCGTAGTTCACGCCAAGCTTCACACCTGCCTGGACGATCTGTGCCTTGCTGAGGTTTTGCAGCGGCGCCTGAATCCGGAAGCCATTGCCTTCCACGCCTGCCTTGGTCGCCAGATTGGCCATGCGCTCGAACGATTCGATGAACTCGGGACGGCAATCCGGGTAACCGGAGTAATCCACCGCGTTGACGCCGATGAAGATATCCCGCGCACCGAGCACTTCCGCCCAGCCCAACGCCAGGGACAGGAATACCGTGTTACGCGCAGGCACGTAAGTCACCGGAATGCCCTCGCCCAACTCTTCCGGGATATCGATGCTGGTGTCGGTCAGCGCCGAGCCGCCCATTCCGTTCAGGTTAAGGCCGATGACCTTGTGCTCGACCACACCCAGGTCGCGGGCAACGCGTTCGGCGGCGTACAGTTCGGCGTGAGAGCGCTGGCCGTAGTCGAAGCTCATGGTGTAGCAGCTATAGCCTTCGGCACGCGCCATGGCCACGACGGTTGCCGAGTCCAGGCCACCGGACAACAGGATGACCGCGCGTTTTTCGGCAGTGTTGAGTGGTTCAGTCATTTCAGCGCCCCGGCTCGTCATTCCAAAGATATTTGTGCAGCTGCAATTGCAGACGCACTGGCAGGTTGTCCGCCACCACCCAGTCCGCCAGGTCTCGCGCATTGAGATCGTGGTGGCTTGGCGAGAACAGGACTTCACCGGCACGCTGGTCCAGACCGTACTGGATCAGCTTGGACACGGACCAGTCATAGTCTTCACGCGAGCAGATGACAAACTTCACCTGATCGTTGGGCGTCAGCAGCTCGATGTTTTCATAGCGATTGCGGTGCGCTTCCTTCGAACCCGGGGTTTTCAGGTCGACAACGCGACTGACCCGGGAATCTACCGCCGAGATATCAATGGAGCCACTGGTTTCCAGTGACACTTCGTAACCGGCATCGCACAAGCGCTTGAGCAATGGAATGGCATTGGGCTGGGCCAGGGGCTCGCCACCTGTGACACAGACGTAACGCGGCCGAAAGCCGGCTACCTGCTCGAGGATATCGTCAAGGGTGCGAAGGGTCCCACCCGTGAATGCGTAGGCGCTGTCGCAGTACTGGCAACGCAGAGGGCAACCGGTCAGGCGCACAAAAACAGTGGGCAGGCCAGCAGTCCGCGTTTCCCCCTGCAACGAGTAGAAAACTTCGGTAATTCTCAATGTGTCTTGCATAGTCGCCACGGGCGTAACAGCTAAACAGGCTGTCCGCCTCCGTCAGGCACTTCAAGGAACCCCGGCAATGCGCAGGCCCCAAAAAGCGTGTTTCAGAAAATGGGCGTGAATTCTAACGAAAAAACCCGCGACAAGCGCGGGTTTCTTCGAAACGGGTCAAGCAGCCATTACATTTTTTGCAAGTCACGCTGGGCCAGCTGAGCGGCGGAAGTGCCCGGGTACTGCGACACAACTTGTTGCAAAATGCCTTTTACCTTGTCGGGATGACCCAGGCGGCGTTCTACATCAGCGAGCTTGTACAGCGAGTCAGGCACTTTGGCGTGCTTGGGGTACAGCTGCGAAACCTTGGCAAATGCCTGACCCGCACCTTGCAGATCGCCTTTGGCCAGGTTCACTTCGCCCAACCAGTACTGGGCATTGCCTGCGTACTGGCTGTTCGGGTACTTGCGCAGGAAAGCGGCAAAAGCCTGGCTGGCCTTGTCGAAGTCCTTGGCCTTGATCAGGTCGAAGGCAGCGTCGTAATAGAGCTTTTCCTTCGCCGGATCTGCCGGCTCGCTACCCGCGGCGGGTGCTTGAGCGGCAGCCGCTCCCGCACCTGCAGCTGCGCCAGCTGCTGCACCAGGGGCATTCAAATCGCCACCGGTGGAAGAATTCTCAGGAGTCGCGGCTGGTGCAACGCCGGTTCCTATGCGCCGATCAAGATCCTGGTATCGCTCCAGGCTTTCCTGCTTCATGCGCGCTACATCATTTTGCAGAACCTCGATCGCACCTTGCTGGCGCTCGATCTGTTGCTGCATTGATTGCAGTTGGTTGAACAGCTCGCCCTGTGCCGAGACAGGGGCCGAAACCCCTCCCCCGGCATAGGCGCCGTTCGTACCGTAACCTGCAGGCGGATAACTGGTCCCGCTATTGTTATAGCCGGAATCGTTTTCGACCACAGGAACCGCAGCCCACGCCGCAAGCGGCGCGAGACTGAGAGCCAGGACAGTTACAGCACGACGGCACGTTCGCATGACGAATTACTTACGCAGTTCGACGCGACGGTTTTGAGCCCAGGACTGCTCGTCGTTGCCGGTAGCAACTGGACGCTCTTCGCCGTAGGAAACCAGTTCCAGCTGAGCTGGGGAAACACCTTGCAGTACCAGGTAGCGCTGAACGGCTTTCGCACGACGCTCGCCCAGTGCCATGTTGTACTCACGAGTACCACGTTCGTCGGTGTTGCCTTCCAGAACAACGCGAGCGCCGTTTGCTTTCAGGTCTTTGGCGTGAACGTCCAGAGCGCGCATGGCTTCTGGCTTCAGGTCCGAACTGTCGTATTCGAAGTAGAAAGTGGTGATAGCGCGCAGTGCAGCTTCTTCGCTCAGGGAGCCGTCAACTGCACCAGTGTTTGCGCCGTAACCAGCGTTTGGATCTACCGCGCCTTCACCGGCATTGTCGCCGCCTTTGGACGAGCAACCTACAGCTACAGCCATGGCCAGTGCCAGCGCAGCAAATTTACCAAACTTCAGCATTTCCATCGTGAAACTCCTAATGAACCCCAGTGTGTTAAGTACAACGTATAGCGCCGCGTCAGTTCAGGTAAGGGGACCAGGAAGGTTCTCTGACTTCGCCTTGAGCGGTAGGAAGCGGGAGCCTTACGCGTCCATTGATAGACACGAGCATCAAGACTCCCCGGCCCTGCTGGCGGGTGGCGTAGATTACCATGGTGCCGTTGGGCGCGACAGTGGGCGACTCGTCCAGAGTGCTATCAGTGAGGATTTTTACGCTACCGCGTTGCAAATCCTGGGCCGCCACCTTGAAATTGGTGAAACCTTCCTGACGATGGATCATCACCAAGGTCTTTTCATCAGCCGACAGCTTAGGGTTGGCGTTGTAGTTACCGACGAAAGTCACGCGCTCGGCACCACCGCCACCCACGCTGGTCTTGTAGATCTGCGGTTTGCCGCCACGGTCAGAGGTGAAGTAGATGGTCGAACCATCCTTGCCCCAGAACGGTTCGGTGTTGATGCCCTGGCCGTTGGTAACGCGACTGATCTGGCGCGAGCCCAGGTTCATCACGTAGATGTCCGGGTTACCGTCCTTGGACAATACGAATGCCAGGCGATTGCCATCCGGCGACCAGGCTGGCGCGCCGTTCAGGCCTTCGAAGTTGGTGATCTGCTCACGGCGACCGGTGTCGATGTTCTGCATGAAAATGCGCGGACGCTTCTGCTCGAACGAGACGTAGGCGATACGCTTGCCATCGGGAGCGAAACGCGGCGACAGGATCGGCTCACGCGATTGCAGCAGGGTCACGGCACGGGCACCGTCATAGTCCGAACGCTGCAGCGTGTAACGGGTGTTCTTTTCGGAGAAGCGCTCGGCCGTCACGTACAGCAGGCGAGTCGAGAACGCACCCTTGATGCCGGTGAGTTTTTCGAACGACTGGTCGGCGATGTAGTGGGACATGTCGCGCAACTGATCGACGCTGCCCGACACGCTGCCGGTGAGCACTTGTTGCTCGGTGGCGACGTTGAACAAGGCGTATTGAACCTGCAGGCGACCGCCCGCTGGCGCAATGCTGCCGACCATGACGTACTGGGCGCCCAGCGCCTTGAAGTCACGGAAGATGATTTCGCTCGCCTGGCTTGGCTGGCTGATCATGTTCTGTTTTGGAATCGGCGAGTAGTAACCCGAGTTGCGCAGGTCGTTACCGATGATTTCCGCCATGTCGTCCGGCAGCACGCTGCCGCCCTGGTTGCCGAACGGCACGACTGCAATCGGAGTAGCCCGATCGCTGCCGCTGGTGACCAGAATGTTTTTCTCATCTGCCATCGCGATCCCTGCCATGCAGCAGATCACGACGAGCATTCCTCGAAGGAGGTTTCTCACGGGGCTAGATCCTCAGGTGTGAATGTCATCTTGAATGAACGATACGGAGCAAAATCGCTCGGCTTCATTCCCTGCATTTCTGTCAAACGTCCAATATTCTTCACTGCCGCTACGGCTGAAGCGTCAAACGGACCGTCGCCACTGGACTTGAGCACCTTGACCGAAGTCACCGTACCGTCCGGCAACATGCCGATTTGCAACTGAACCGTCATGCCTTTGCGGGCCGAAGGTGGACGAGCCCAGCCTTCCGCTGCACGCAATCGAATCAGATCATCGAAGCTGCCGGCGACTTCGTCGCCCTGCTCATCCGCCAAGGCCTGCTGACGCTGAGGCGTGTCGGAAAGCAAATCTGCCAAGGCCTGGGCCTTCTTGTCTTCGGCGGATTTACGCGCCGCATCCTGCGCTTTCTTCTTCGCAGCATCGGCAGCAGCTTTCTTCTTCGCTTCTTCGGCGACTTTCTTCTTCGCCTCTTCAGCTTCAGCTTTCTTCTTGGCGTCTTCAGCGGCTTTCTTCTTCGCGTCTTCGACGACCTTTTTCTTCGCTTCTTCAGCGGCCGCTTTCTTGGCCTCTTCTTCAGCAGCCTTCTTGGCTTCTTCTTCCGCTTTCTTCTTGGCTATATCAGCCAATTGTTTCTCTTCTGCCTTCTTGGCTTCGGCGGTCTTCTTCGCTTCATCGGCTTTCTTGGCTTCGTCGGCCTTCTTGGCCTCGTCAGCCTTCTTCGCCTCTTCAGCTTTCTTCGACTCGTCGGCCTTCTTGGCTTCCTCGGCCTTTTGAGCCGCTTCTTCTTTCTTTTGTTCCGCAGCCTTCACCGCTTCCTGTTCGACCTTCTTCTGCTCCAACTGCTCGACTTCGGTCTGGCGCGCGGCGGATTTCTTCGCCTCACCCGCAATCTTCTGATTGGTCTGGGTGGTTGCCTGACTTTTCGATTTCAACTGGTACAGGGTCGCCTGGACAATCGGCTTGGCCGGCGGCAACTCCGGAGTGAAGGCAAAACTGACAAACAGCATGCCGAACACCAGCACGTGCAAGCCAATCGCCCAGACACTAGGCCAGAAGTAGCTTTCCGAGGCGGACGGCTCTCGCTGTTGCTGCATCAGGGCGCCTCGGTAATCAAGCCAACATTACCGACGCCGGCTTTCTGCAACCCGCCCATCGCGCCCATGACAGACCCGTAGTCGACGCTCTTGTCGCCACGAATGAAGACCTGGGTACGCTTGCCGCCTTCGTTGCCCACGCGAATGATCTTGGTCACCGCGTCAGTCATCTGCGGCAGGGTCATGGCGCGGTCTTGTTGCTTCTCTGTATCGACTTCGCTGCCAAGGTTCCAGTAGTAGGTCTTGTCAGCCTTGATCGAAATGGTCAGGACCTGGGTGTTGTTGTCCTGCGGCAAGGCTTCGCTGGAAACCTTGGGCAGATCAACTTTCACGCCCTGATTGAGCATTGGCGCGGTCACCATGAAGATGACCAGCAGCACCAACATCACGTCGATGTAGGGCACCACGTTCATCTCGGCGACCGGCTTGCGCTTTTTGCGAGCTCGAGCGATTAAAGCCATTGGGAATTACCTGCTTATTCTTCGCTGGTGTGCACTTTGCGGTGCAGGATCGCCTGGAATTCGTCGGCGAAGGTGTAGTAACGGCCCAGCAAGGTTTCGCTGCGGGCAGCAAAACGGTTGTAAGCGATAACGGCTGGAATGGCGGCGAACAGACCGATCGCAGTGGCGATCAGGGCTTCGGCGATACCCGGCGCCACGGTGGCCAGGGTGGCTTGCTGGGCAGTCGCCAGGCCACGGAAGGAGTTCATGATGCCCCAGACGGTACCGAACAGACCGATATACGGGCTCACGGAACCGACGGTGGCGAGGAACGGCAGGCTCTGCTCGAGCTTTTCTTCTTCGCGGGAAATGGCAACGCGCATGGCACGGGCCACGCCTTCCATGACCGCTTCCGGGTCAACGCCTGGCTGCTGGCGCAAACGGGAGAATTCCTTGAAGCCAGCACGGAAGATTTGTTCGACGCCGGAATCCGGGTCCGGGTTGCTACCCGCCTGGCGGTAGAGTTTGGACAGGTCGATACCCGACCAGAAGCGCTCTTCGAAGCTCTCCAGGGCGCGTCGACCGGCACGCAGCAGGTTGCTGCGCTGAAAGATCATGATCCATGAGGTCACCGATGCGGCTACCAGGGTCAGCATTACCAGTTGCACCACGATACTGGCATTGCTGACCAGGCTCCACATGGAGGAATGGTCGACGACGTTAGCTTCCACGCTTTATCTCCTGCTTTGAGTGTGTACCCGCGCCGCTCACGGCGGCAAAGGCCACTCGTAGAGCTTCGGGAATGGCCCGGGGTTTTAAACTTTCAGTGCGCACACAGGCCACCAGAAACTGCCCTTCACAGAGCAATACATCATCGGTGGCCCGTCTGACCTGCTGCTTGAAGCGCAGGCTGGCACGGTTCAATTCGACTACTTCAGCGCTTACCAGCAGCTCGTCGTCCAGTCGCGCCGGCGCGTGATAGCGCGCTTCGCTGGAATGCACGACGAACAACAGGTCCTCCCCGGCAAGCGAAGATTGGGCAAAGCCCAGCTCTCGCAGTCGCTCGGTTCGAGCCCGTTCCATAAACTTGAGGTAATTGACGTAATACACGATGCCGCCCGCATCGGTGTCCTCGTAATAAACGCGACAACGATGTGCGAAAGGCTCAAGCCCGTTTTGCGCGCGCATACTCTAGTGCTTACTCCTCGGGTTGCCAATCCGGCCAGGCAACTGTTTTTCAATGTTCTGCGGCTTTCGCGCAAAAGTACGGTCCTGGGACCACACAATGCCCGAAAAAATCAGCTCGCAATGTTAATTAATCGTCCACGGCATCAGGAAACTCGTCTACCACGGGCATCTCGCCCAATCGTGACGGAATGTTTAAGCCGAAGTGCAGATACGCATGTCGCGTCACTACCCTGCCCCGCGGGGTACGCATGATGTAGCCCTGCTGGATCAGGTAGGGCTCCAGCACATCTTCAATGGTGTGGCGCTCTTCGCTGATGGCTGCGGCCAGGCTGTCCACCCCGACCGGCCCGCCATCGAACTTCTCGATCATGGTCAGCAACAGGCGCCGGTCCTGGTGATCGAAGCCACGCTCGTCGACATCCAGCAGGTTCAGGGCCAGGTCGGCGATTGGCTTGGTGATATGGCCCTTGGCACGAACTTCTGCGAAGTCACGCACCCGGCGCAGCAAGCGGTTGGCGATCCGCGGGGTACCGCGGGCACGCCGCGCGATTTCAAAAGCGCCTTCCGGATCCAGTGGCAAGCCAAGGATGTTCGCCGAACGGCTGACAATCGTCGACAGGTCGGCGTTGCTGTAGAACTCCAGGCGCTGGACGATGCCGAAACGGTCACGCAGCGGGTTGGTCAGCATCCCCGCCCGCGTGGTCGCACCGACCAGCGTGAACGGCGGCAAATCAAGCTTGATCGACCGCGCGGCAGGCCCCTCGCCGATCATGATATCGAGCTGGAAATCCTCCATCGCCGGGTACAGCACCTCCTCGACAATCGGCGACAAACGATGGATTTCATCGATGAACAACACATCGTGTGGCTCAAGGTTGGTCAGCAACGCTGCCAGGTCGCCTGGACGCTCGAGGACCGGCCCCGACGTGCTCTTGATCGACACGCCCATTTCCTGGGCGATGATATTGGCCAGGGTAGTCTTGCCCAGGCCCGGCGGACCGAAGATCAAGGTGTGGTCAAGGGACTCGCTACGCCCTCGGGCGGCCTGGATGAACAGTTCCATTTGCTCGCGAACGGTCGGCTGGCCGATGTATTCGGCCAGGCTGACGGGACGTATCGCGCGGTCCTGGACTTCCTCGCGATCACGGGGGGCACCCGTGGCAGCGATCAGACGATCAGCTTCAATCACTTAGATCATTCCCTTCAGGGCACGACGAATCAGGTCTTCGCTGCTCAAGCCTTTCTCCTTGATGGCGGAAATCGCCTTGCTGGCTTCCTGCGGCTTGTAACCGAGGGAGATCAGCGCACTGACCGCGTCGTTTTCGGCGGTATTGACCGGCGCAGGGGCATCCGGCTGGTTAGGCACCAGGGCAAACATGGCTGGTACGGTTTCCCAGGCCTTGAAGCGATCCTTGAGCTCCACCAGCAGGCGCTCGGCGGTTTTCTTGCCCACGCCCGGCACCTTGGTCAGCGCCGAGGTATCCTGGGACTGCACGCAACGCACCAGTTCGTCGACTTCCAGGCTCGACATCAAGGCCAGGGCCAGTTTCGGCCCTACACCATTGAGACGGATCAACTCGCGGAAAAAGTCTCGCTCACGCTTGCCGACGAAGCCATAGAGTAACTGCGCGTCTTCGCGCACGACCAGATGGGTGTGCAGCGTCAGCGGCTCACCGACCGACGGCAGGCGATAAAGCGTGGTCATGGGCACTTCCAGCTCATACCCCAGGCCGTTTACATCCAGAATCAGGTGCGGCGGCTGTTTTTCAGCCAGTGTGCCGCGCAAGCGTCCAATCACGTTACAGATCCTTGAGCGTTGACCAGCCCTGGGCCAGCGGCTGACAGAACAAGGGTTTTGCGCCGACAACCCAGGCGCATGCCCCTCATTCCAGAAAAATGATTGCTGATGCTATCAGAGACGCAAGCGCCCGCCACGACTGCGTGCCGCGCCCAGGCCATGGGGCAACAGGCTGGAGCGGGTGTGCGCATGGCAAATGGCAATGGCCAATGCGTCGGAGGCGTCGATTTGCGGTTTACTGGTCAGCTTCAGCATGTGCATGACCATCATCTGCACCTGCTCTTTGTTGGCTGCGCCGGTACCGACCACAGCCTGCTTGACCTGGGTGGCCGTGTATTCGGCAATTTCCAGGTTTTCTTCTGCGCCGGCCACGATGGCCGCGCCACGCGCCTGCCCCAGCTTCAGGGCGGAGTCGGCGTTGCGGGCCATGAACACCTTTTCGATGCCCATGGTCACCGGACCGTAGGTCTGAATGATTTCCCGTACACCGCGATAAACGATCTGCAGGCGCTCGTGCAACTCGCCGGCGCCGGTGCGGATGCAACCGGAAGCCACGTACTCACAGCCACGACCGGTATCGCGCACCACACCATAACCGGTAATGCGCGAACCGGGGTCGATACCAAGAATTAAAGTCATAACGCCTGTGAGTTAAGTAAAAGCACGCCATTAAAGACTGCGCAGAACAAATGTGGGAGCGAGCCTGCTCGCGAATGCGGACTTTCAGGCAGCATGGTTGCTGAATTTGAAGTCGCTTTCGCGAGCAGGCTCGCTCCCACACTGGATCGCAGTCGCCGTTAACCGAGCTGTGCGGCGACCGACTCCGGGATGTCCGCATTGGAGTAGACGTTCTGCACGTCATCCAGGTCCTCGAGCATATCGATCAGCTTGAGGATTTTTTCTGCGCCTTCCAGATCCAGTTCGGCACTGGTGGTCGGCAACATGACGATTTCTGCGTCATCACCTTTGAATCCGGCCGCTTCCAGCGCGTTGCGCACCGCATAGAATCCGGTGAACGAGGTGAACACATCGATAGAGCCGTCTTCGTTGCTGACCACGTCATCGGCATCGGCTTCCAGCGCAGCTTCGGTCAAGGCATCTTCATCGACGCCTGGCGCAAAGCTGATTTGCCCCTTGCGTTCGAAAAGATAGGCCACAGAACCGTCAGTGCCGAGGTTGCCGCCGCACTTGCTGAACGCATGGCGAACAGCCGCCGCGGTCCGGTTGCGGTTGTCCGTCATGCATTCGACCATCACCGCCACGCCGCCGGGACCGTAACCTTCGTAAGTCAGTTCTTCGACGTTGTCGGCTTCGGTCGCGCCAGCGCCACGAGCAATGGCGCGATCAATGATGTCGCGGCTCATGTTCGCACCAAGGGCCTTGTCCAGCGCCAGGCGCAGGCGCGGGTTGGAGCCCGGATCGCCACCACCCTGACGGGCCGCGACGGTCAGCTCACGAATCCACTTGGTGAAGATCTTGCCTCTCTTGGCATCCTGACGTTCTTTGCGGTGCTTGATGTTCGCCCACTTGGAATGACCTGCCATAACTCGCTCCGAATTCTCTTTGACACATTGCCCGCCCCGCTGCATCGCTTCGGCCGGCAAACAAAAATCTTGGATTGCTCTACATATGCAGAAAGGGCGCATCCGCAGATGCGCCCTTCAGGTGAACCTTACTCTGCCTTGGGCGTTTCGCGCAGACGAATGTGCAGTTCACGCAATGCCTTGGCATCGACCTGACCCGGCGCCTGAGTCATGACGTCCGCCGCGCTCTGGGTTTTCGGGAAGGCGATCACTTCACGGATCGACTGGGCACCGGTCATCAACATCACCAGGCGGTCCAGGCCGAAGGCCAGGCCACCGTGCGGCGGCGCGCCGTACTTCAGGGCGTCGAGCAGGAAGCCGAATTTCTCTTCCTGTTCCGCTTCATTGATACCCAGCAGACGGAAGACCGACTGCTGCATCTCTTTGCGGTGAATACGGATCGAACCGCCACCGAGCTCGGTACCGTTCAATACCATGTCGTAGGCACGGGACAGGGCGCCAGCCGGGTTGGCTTCCAGCTCTGCCGGGGTGCACTTCGGCGCGGTGAACGGGTGGTGCAACGCGGTGAAGCTGCCGTCGTCGTTCTCTTCGAACATCGGGAAGTCGACGACCCACATTGGCGCCCACTTGCAGGTCAGCAGTTCCAGGTCGTGGCCGAGCTTGATACGCAGGGCACCCAGGGCTTCGCTGACGATCTTGGCTTTATCGGCACCGAAGAACACGATATCGCCATCGACCGCACCAACGCGATCGAGGATCACGTTGAGGTTGGCTTCGGGAATGTTCTTCACGATTGGCGATTGCAGGCCTTCGACGCCTTTGGCGCGCTCGTTGACCTTGATGTACGCCAGGCCCTTGGCACCGTAGATACCGACAAACTTGGTGTAGTCGTCGATCTGCTTGCGCGGCATGCTTGCCCCGCCTGGAACGCGCAGAGCGGCGATGCGGCATTTAGGGTCGTTGGCCGGGCCGCTGAACACCTTGAAATCGACTTCCTTGAGCTGGTCGGCAACGTCCACCAGTTCCAGCGGGTTACGCAGGTCTGGCTTGTCGGAACCGTAGCGGCGCATGGCTTCTTCGAACGTCATGTGCGGGAACTCGCCGAATTCCAGACCCAGCACTTCCTTGAACAGGTTGCGGATCATTTGTTCGGTCAGGCCCATGATCTCTTTTTCATCGAGGAAACTGGTCTCGATGTCGATCTGGGTGAATTCCGGCTGACGGTCGGCACGCAGGTCTTCGTCACGGAAGCACTTGGCGATCTGGTAGTAGCGATCGAAGCCAGCCACCATCAGCAGCTGCTTGAACAGCTGTGGCGATTGCGGCAGGGCAAAGAACGAACCGGCGTGGGTACGGCTTGGCACCAGGTAATCACGTGCGCCTTCAGGAGTGGCGCGGGTCAGGATCGGCGTTTCGACGTCGAGGAAACCGTTCTCGTCCAGGAAGCGACGGATACTGGTGGTCATGCGCGAACGCAAGCGCAGCTTCTCGGCCATTTCAGGACGACGCAGATCCAGGAAGCGATAGCGCAGGCGGGTTTCTTCGCCGACGTCGGAAAACTCGTTCAGCGGGAACGGCGGGGTTTCCGACTCGTTCAGCACTTCCAGCTCATAGCCCAGGACTTCGATCATGCCCGACGCCATGTTGGCGTTGGTGGCACCGGCCGGACGCAGGCGAACCTTGCCGGTGATCTTCACGACGTACTCGCTGCGCACGCGATCGGCGGCGGCGAAGGTTTCAGCGCGGTCCGGATCGAACACCACCTGGGCCAGACCATCACGATCACGGATATCGAGGAAAATCACCCCACCGTGGTCACGGCGACGGTGGACCCATCCGCAAAGGGTAATTTCCTGGCCGTCCAGGCTTTCGTTCAGTTGGCCGCAATAATGGCTGCGCATCATGGTAGTGGTTTCACTTCTCGTAATTCGACATTCGTTTGGAGCTCCTGCGCCGATCCGCTGGCGGATGACGCAAGAGCTCGCGCGTGTGGTTCAACTCAGGTCCTGAAACCTAGTCAGCTTTGTCGCCGCCGGCCAGGTTCTTCTTGGAACCGGTCTTGAAATCGGTCTCGTACCAGCCTGTGCCGCTGAGGCGGAAGCCTGGCATGGACAGCATCTTCTTAAGCTCTGGCGCCTGGCACGCAGGGCAGTCGACCAACGGTGCATCGCTGATCTTTTGAATGGCTTCCAACTGATGACCACAGGAAGCACATTGGTAATCGTACATCGGCATGGGGGTTGTCTCGGCGATCAGATTGCTACCGCGCACGCTGGGTTTTGCGGCAAAGAGCGGGATTATATCCATTAAATGCAGCCTGTGCAGCCGTAAGACTGCACAGATCGACACGCTGCCCTTTGATACATCAGGTTCAAGCCAGAACCGGGCAACGCCCCTCCTTGCGACTGTGGACAACACAGACCACCCGCACCAGCCCGCTGAAATTTCTCACCCCGCCATGACGCAAATGCACTTGGCGATCGACATGGGACAGCAACGCGCTGACCGAACAGCTATTGACCCTGGCCATGTCGGCTAAAATATCCCAATACACCTGCTCAAGCCGCAAACAGGTGGCAAAGCCATTCAATCGCACCGATCGGGACAACGGCCGGGCCAACCCCATATCGAACTCACTGACAAATGGATCGACCGTTATATCCTTGGTCTGCCCGCCCCGGCCCTCAGCTCTCCTGCCTTCATATTCCATATCGCTGACACTCCTTTGCCATTTGCGGTTTCTATAAGAGCAACGTGAGTGCTTATAAAAACGCCAGGGCAAAGTTATAGCCAGATGACTTTATGACCATCCGCGTAGGATAAGCCAACAACGGAAGGCGGATGAGGGAGTGCGTCCTAGTCAGGCACTTTTCCTACAGCAACGAGCGAAGATTCGCTCAAGCAACTGGGCGCCATTCTGACGAAAAGGAGCGCGCGAACAACAATGCCATCCACGCGCCAGTGCATCATTGATCCAAGAGTGCGCGCAGCATCCACGCGGTTTTCTCGTGGACCTGCATGCGTTGGGTCAGCAGGTCAGCCGTAGGCTCGTCGCTGACTTTTTCGAGCAACGGGAAGATCCCTCGGGCGGTGCGCGTGACAGCCTCCTGCCCCGCCACCAGTTGCCTGATCATGTCTTCGGCAGCCGGCACACCCTCTTCCTCCTTGATGGAAGACAAGCGCGCATAAACGGAATAGGCGCCCGGGGCCGGGAACCCGAGCGCGCGAATTCGCTCGGCAATCGAATCGACCGCCAAGGCCAACTCGTTATATTGCTCCTCGAACATCAAATGCAGGGTGCGAAACATCGGGCCGGTGACGTTCCAATGGAAGTTATGGGTTTTCAGGTAAAGCACATAGGTGTCCGACAGCAGACGAGAAAGTCCGTCGACGATGGACTTGCGATCCTCTTCACTGATACCGATATCGATTGCCATGTTTTTCCCCTAAAGGTGATGAAGTTCATCCAACAGGTGCAGGACCACTCTAGCAAGCCTGTCGCCAGGCTGCAGCCCGCAAGCCTCGGCGGGCGACAGCAAGGGCTGCGATGCACCGCTGGACTCCTTGATTTGAGTAGCCTGCAGCTTTGCTGTTAAATAGACCGCGTGTCGTCAGTGCCTATTTTTTCGGGTGCTACGCATAGGCTGATACCGGGCACGTGTCCAACGCCTCTTATTTATTCCGAAGCGAACCGTGCGCCATCAGCTCTTCCTTGTGAGCTGTCTTAACGTGAGTTAATCAAAATGTTGAAAATCGTCCACCTGCTGATAGGCGCAGCGGCCTTGCTGCTGTCCTTCTTCCCTAGCCTGCGATCCGAAGCCCTGCCTTACCTGCAACAACCCGAGGCGCTGTACCTGGCCTTTTTCGGCCTGCTCAACCTGACACTTGCTCCAGTTATCCCTTACTGGAACAAAGGCCCGCGCCATCAATTGCAGAATCTGGTCAGCGCCCTGCTGGTGTTGGCTGTCGTCCTGCAAACCCTGACGCTGATCGCAGAGATTTCGGTCATTGCCGGTCAGCCTGCCGTGCTGTTCAGCCTGGTTGCAGCCCTGATCGCTGTTGCCCTGCACCTGGCCATCAGCTTCTACAAATCGTCACCGGCCGCCGCTTCGCCTAGCTATGACATGAGCAACCGCGATACCGGTACCGTCAAGTGGTTCAATACATCCAAAGGCTTCGGCTTTATTTCCCGCGACTCCGGCGATGATATTTTCGTGCACTTCCGGGCCATTCGCGGTGAAGGCCATCGCGTTCTGGTCGAAGGCCAGCGCGTCGAGTTCTCCGTCATGAATCGTGACAAAGGCCTGCAAGCCGAAGACGTCATCGCCGCCCTGCCGCGACGCTGATCAACGGCAACAAAAAAACCGCGAACGAGTTCGCGGTTTTTTTATGCCTGCGTTTCTTCCAGCGCTACTACTTAATAATGCGGCGGTGGCGCTTCTTCTTCGAAAGACTCGAACTGGCCGACCATTTCCTCTTGCCGCTTGAGGAGCGCGGCCATTTGCAGCTGCAGGCGCTCGACAACCCGCTGCTGCGCCACCAGGACATCATTCAATGCCTGGATGGTGTCATCCTGAAACGCCAGGCGGCTTTCAAGGTCGGTGACGCGCTCTTCGAGGCTCATGATTCAACCCTCCTCAAACTTGAAATCATCGGTCAACACCAGACGCAGCCGTTCGCGAATCGCCTCGACCTGCTCTGCACTGTAAGGTTTGGCCGGGTGCTTGCCCCAGATAGGTGCCGGCCAGGCCGCGTCTTCATGCTTGCGCACGATCACATGCATGTGCAACTGACTGACCACGTTGCCCAGGGCAGCGACGTTCAGCTTGTCGGCATCAAACGAGTCCTTGAGCAATTCTGCCAACGAGGTCGTTTCCTGCCACAGCTGCTGCTGATCGGCGACACTTAACTGAAATATCTCGCTGATATCGTCCCTGCGTGGCACGAGGATGAACCAGGGATAGTTCGAATCATTGGACAGCAGCAACCGACAAAGCGGGAAATCGCCAATCGGTAGTGTGTCTTGTTGAAGTCGTGGATCTAAAGCGAACACTGCACATACTCCCGCCAGGTCATCATTATTCAGCTTAGCGCCCATCCAGAGAGATCGTACGCCAAGCCACTGGACGGCAGGATACCTTGCCAGCTTTGCAGCGAACCACCGCCCACGCTGTTCGAGGATCCAAAAATGGTACATGCGCGCCCCGAGATGAGACATTTCCTGCGAAAAAGCACCAATATAGAACTAATGGGCTGCAAAAAACGCGGAAATGACCAGAACGCTACGACCCGCCCACACCACCTAAAAACTCCGACTGTTTGAATTCAGTACAGTCATTGAAATTTTTTGCACCAAAACCGCACAGTACGTCTACGCTAAGTGCTTCGCATATCCGCCATTTACTCACTGGCGGGGTGAACCGGTAACGCTTTTGCATGTCACGCGGCCAGACATGGAGGTCAAACACGATGCCCACCCCTGCGTCAAGCCTGAAATAAAGCAGCATGAGCCCCCCGGTTTTATGAGGTTTTTACCGCTTCAAGCAACCAGACAGAAAAAAACATCGATGGAGTTCTGATTTGTGCACGCTTGTTGCATTGATACCCACATCGTCTATAAGGCACCGCGGGAAGCGGCCAGCCTCAAGACCAAAAAAAAACAGTGGCAGGGTAGCCCGATGGAGATTCAAACGTTTCACCAGGGACTCTTTTTATCGATGCGCCAGTCCAGAAAAACAGCATTAAAGTTGTCAGTCCGGTTGCATCGGGGCTGTAAATTTGCGACATCTAGCTAGCCGTTTACGACAGGGTCGTAAAGAAGCTGAAAGGATAGATGCGCAAGTATCGCCAACATTGTCGGCGTGATATAAGTTTGCGCCGACACAAAAAGAAAGAGCCGCCCAGATAATAAAACAGGTGGAGCGGCAGTACTCTTCTAAAAACCAAAGGAGCAAATCACGATGCGCGTGATGAAGTGGAGCATGATCGCACTGGCTGTTGCAGCTGGTACCTCGCAGTTCGCAGTGGCGTCGTCCCAGGACGAGTCCAAGGGTTTCTTCGGCGACCAAAGCCTGAAACTCAAAACCCGTTTTGAGTACATGAACCGCGACTACAAGAACGGCGCGAGCAACCCATCGAGCGGCACCGCCGGCTATCGTCAGGACTCCGGTCTGAGCCAGTTGCTCACTTACGAGTCGGGCTTCACTCAAGGTACTGTTGGTTTCGGCCTCGACGCCATGGCCATGGGCGCAGTGAAACTGGACGGCGGTTCAGGCAAGCGTGGTAACGGCCTGTTCGCTAACGACAGCGACGGCAACCCGGAAAAATCCCAGGGCAAGCTGGGCGGTGCAGTGAAACTGCGCCTGTCCGACACCGTCCTGAAATACGGCCAGCAGTTCGTTGCCAGCCCAGTGTTCGCGACTGACGACAGCCGTATGCTGCCGGAAGTGGCTACCGGTACCCTGATCACTTCCAAGGAAATCAAAGGCCTGGAAGTAAGCGCTGGTCGCTTCACCGCGCTGAGCAAGCAAACCGGTATGGCCCGTGACAGCATCGGCGGCCTGCCAGATGAAGACGGTTTCCACTCCAAGGGCCTGAGCGACGGCATCAACATCTTCGGTGCCAGCTACGCCTTCACCGATAACTTCACCGCTGCCGTGGCTGCGTCGGATGCTGAAGAGTACTTCAAGAAGTACTACGTCAACATGAACCTGACCGTGCCGATCAACGACGAACAGTCGCTGAACTTCGACCTGAACGGTTACAAAACCAAGGGCGACAAGCGTGGCGACCTGGTTGACGCAATCGGCGACGGCACCCTGGGTGTGGACAACAACCTGTGGTCCCTGGCAGCTGCCTATAGCCTGGGCGCTCACAAATTCACCCTGGCCTACCAGCAGTCGAGCGGCGACAACGCTTACTACTACGGCGTTGACGGCAACAGCACCATCTTCGTATCCAACTCCATTCAGATCTCCGACTTCGTGGGCCGCGAGGAGAAATCCTACCAAGCTCGCTACGACCTGAACATGGCGCAATACGGCGTTCCTGGCCTGAGCTTCATGACCCGTTACGTAATGGGTGACAACATCAAGACCAACGGTCTGGGTGAAGGTAAGGAAAACGAGTGGAACCTGGAGTCCAAGTACGTCGTACAGGAAGGTCCAGCAAAAGACCTGTCGTTCCGTGCACGTTTCGCCAACTACCGCTCGAACGGCGCGTACAGCGGCTACTCGTCTGACGTCTACGACACCCGCCTGATCATCGAGTACCCACTGAGCATCCTGTAATCAGGGTGTAAGTAGGCAACTGCGTAGATCAAGAACCGCCCACCTTTTCAGGTGGGCGGTTTTTTTATGCCTGCCATATGTCAAACACTACAGCAAGCAACTTCCGCGCATAACGTTAATACTTTTTTCAATGAACTGATCAATAGTCACAAAAAAACCCGAGAGACTATTAATCTCTCGGGTTTATGTATCCATTAACAAAACAGGCTTACTGTACGGCCGCTTCCTGAACCACACGAACTACACGCTGTGGAAATGGAATGTCAATACCCGCCGTTTTCAATCGGTCACGGGACTGTTCGTTAAACATGAACATCACATCCCAGTAATCCGCTGTTTTCACCCAGACACGCAGGGAAACGGTGATTGAACTGTCACCCAGGGTCGAAATGACTGCTTGCGGTGCCGGGTCGTCCAACACGCGCGGATCCTTGGCCAGTTCCAGCAAGACTTCACGAGCCTTTTGCAAATCCGCTTCGTAATCGACACCCACATCAAACACCACCTTGCGGGTCGGTTGACGGTTGGTGTTGGTGATGATGCCGTTCGACAGATTGCCGTTAGGCACGATGATGGTCTTGTTATCGCCGGTGCGCAGCACGGTGTGGAAGATCTGGATGCTGTCGACGGTACCCGCTACGCCTTGGGCTTCGATCCAGTCACCGATACGGAACGGACGGAAAAGCAGGATCAGCACGCCGCCAGCGAAGTTCGCCAGGCTGCCCTGCAACGCCAGGCCAATGGCCAGGCCAGCCGCACCGATCGCCGCCACGAACGAAGTGGTTTCCACACCAATCATCGACGCCACGCTGACGACCAGCAGGATCTTCAGAATGATGTTCGCCAGGCTGCTGATAAAGCCTTGCAGCGCAAGATCAGCGTTACGCAGGGCTATCAGGCCACCGAGCTTGTGCGTGACCTTGTTGATCAACCACCAGCCGATCGCCAGGGTAATCACTGCCAGCAGCACACGGCTGCCATATTCCATGATCATCGGGATCCAGGACTGGGACACCTTGACCAGGTTGTCTACTTCAGCATTTAAGTCCATCTGCTTTCTCCTGCATTTTTCCGGCTACCCGGCACGCGAAAAATAAAGCGGCAGAAAGACCAAATCCTGTGCGGATCGATCGTTTCTGCCGTTGCTTGGGCCTCGGACGCCGAAAACGCCTGGAGGTTCCCGCCTTGCACGTCAGTCGCGGAAGTTGTTGAACTGCAGCGGCATGCCGAATTCCTTGGCGCGCAGCACTGCAATGGCTTCCTGCAGGTCGTCACGCTTCTTGCCGGTGATGCGCACCTGCTCACCCTGGATGGCGGCCTGCACCTTCAGCTTGGCGTCCTTGACGTGAGCGACGATTTTCTTCGCCAGCTCCTTGTCGATGCCTTCCTTGAGCACAGCTTCCTGCTTCATCAGCTTGCCCGATGCAAACGCATCCTTGACCTCAAGGCACTGCACATCGATCTTGCGCTTGACCAGGGCCAGCTTGAGGATCTCAATCATCGCTTCGAGCTGGAAATCCGCTTCAGCGGTCAGGTTGACGGTCAGGTCCTTTTCCTTGAACTCGAAGCTGCCTTTGCCTTTCAGGTCATAGCGACGATCGAGCTCCTTGACGGCGTTCTCGACCGCGTTGGTGACTTCGTGTTTGTCCAGTTCGGATACCACGTCGAACGACGGCATGTAATCTCTCCAATAAATAGGGCGCGCTCGATCTAGATGGAGCACGCCTGGCTTGCGGTTAAAATCCGCGCTGATTATAACGGGTCTTTCCGATCATTCACTGCGAGCCACCCATGCGCGCCTTAAACAGAGCAAAAAGCTGATGTCCACCACCTGGCATGTACTAGGCGCCGGTAGCCTCGGCACGTTGTGGGCCACTCGCCTGGCTCGGGCCGCAGTGCCGGTGCGCCTGATACTGCGTGACTCAGCCCGGCTACGGGCGTACGAGGCGGCAGGCGGCTTGACCCTGGTGGAACATGGCCAGGCACAGCTATACCCGGTAAGCGCCGAAACGGCCGACAGCCTAGCGCCGATTAATCGACTACTGGTCGCCTGCAAGGCCTACGATGCGGAACTGGCCGTGGCACAGCTGGCACCCCGACTGGCGCCTGGCGCCGAACTGATCCTGCTGCAGAACGGCCTGGGCAGCCAGGACGCCGTGGCGGCGCAAGTCCCGCAGGCGCGCTGCATTTATGCGTCAAGCACGGAAGGCGCCTTTCGCGACGGTGACTGGCGTGTAGTCTTTGCCGGGCACGGGTTTACCTGGCTGGGAGATGCCGGCCATCCCGTCGCCCCGATCTGGCTGGACGACCTCGACGCCGCGGGCATTCCCCATGAGTGGAGCACCGAGATTCTCACCCGGTTGTGGCGCAAACTGGCACTCAACTGCGCGATCAATCCGTTGACAGTGCTGCACGATTGTCGCAACGGCGGGTTGCAGGAGCACCGTTGTGAGGTCGCCACCCTGTGCGGCGAACTCATCGAGCTGCTTGAGCGGTGCGGCCAGCCAGCAGCTGCCGAAAACCTGCAACAGGAGGTTGAACGGGTGATCCACGCGACCGCTGCCAACTACTCCTCGATGTACCAGGACGTCAGCAACCGGCGCCGCACCGAAATCAGTTACCTGCTGGGCCATGCCTGTAAAGTCGCGGCGCGGCATCAACTGAACCTGCCGCACCTCAATCAGCTTGAGTCCAAGTTGATCGCGCGCCTGCTCAGCCTTGGATTGCCCAGCGACTGAGCAGCGGCTACGCTGGCCACTTGTTCCCTTGCAGCGATAAACCTGATGCCATTGCGCCAGCGTCTTGAAAACCTCCCTGTCGGCCAGAAACTGCTGGCCGCCCTGTTGGTGCTGTTGACCACTGTACTGCTGGTTGCGAACCTGACCTTTATCAGCGCCGCTTACTACATTTCCCAGGAAAGCATGGCGCCCCAGGCCCTGCAGACCATCGGCCGACTGGTCTCCAACCCGAGCCTGGTATCTGAGGCACTGCAATCGCCGCAAAGCGCCCAGCGCCTGCTCGATGAGCTCGACAGCTATTCACCACTGCGCGCTGCAGCCCTGTATGACGGCAAGGGCGAGCGCCTGGCGCAGTTGCAACATGGCGATCACCTGAGCCTGCCCAAGCATTACCGGAACATCGAATCCTGGCAAGTCACCGAGTTTCGCAGTAACCAGGTCATCACCCTGCCTCGCCCCGGTACCGCACCAGGCCACTTGCTGCTGGTGGCCAGCAGTGAGCTGCCCATGGCGTTCTATACCGGGACCCTGACCGCCAGCCTGGGAATCCTGATTTTCAGCGTGCTGCTGTGGCTGGTCATCGCGCGCCAGATCAAACGCCTGATTACTCGGCCGATTCATCAGCTGGAGGAGCTCTCCCGCCAAGTGACCCGGGAAGAGAACTACGCCTTGCGCGCCTCGCGGGGCAATCACGATGAAATCGGCAGCCTGGCCGAGGCGTTCAACACCATGCTCTCGCGGATCGAGGCCCGGGAACAGCAACTCAAACGCGCCCGCGATGACTCCCAGGCCGCGTATGACCAGGCCCAGGGACTGGCCGAAGAAACCCGCCACACCAATCGCAAGCTGGAACTCGAAGTCCAGGTACGGAGCAAGATCGAGAAAAAACTCACGGGTTTCCAGAATTACCTCAACAGCATCATCGACTCCATGCCATCGGCGCTGATCGCCCTCGACGAACAGCTTTACGTAACGCAGTGGAACCAGGAAGCCAGCGCCCTTTCCGGTACACGCCTGGACGAAGCCTTGAACCAGCCGATCTTCCTCGCCTTCGAACCGCTCAAGCCCTTCCTGCCGCAGCTCAAGCAAACCGTCGAGCAACACACGGTGGCCAAGATCGAGCGCGTGACCTGGGTCAAGGACGATGAACCCCGCCACTACGCCCTGACCTTCTATCCGTTGATGGGCGGTGCCGGACGCGGCGTGGTGATCCGCATCGACGACATTACCCAGCGCCTGTCCCTTGAAGAAATGATGGTGCAGTCAGAGAAAATGCTTTCCGTCGGTGGCCTCGCCGCCGGCATGGCCCACGAAATCAACAACCCGCTCGGAGCGATCCTGCACAACGTGCAGAATATCCGCCGCCGACTGTCCCCTGAACTGCCCAAGAACCTGGAACAGGCCGAGCAGATCGGTGTCGAGCTGTCGACCGTCAACCAGTACCTGCAAGCACGCGAAGTGCCACAACTGCTCGACGGCATCCAGCAGGCCGGCGCCCGGGCGGCGAAGATCGTCACGCACATGCTTAGCTTCAGTCGGCGCAGTACCCGCCAAATGGCCCCGTGCGATCTGCCGGCGCTGATCGACCAGGCGGTGGAAATCGCCGGAAACGACTTCGACCTGGCGATTGGTTTCGACTTCAAGGGCCAGGCGATCATTCGCCAGTTCGACCCGGCGCTGGGGCCGGTGCCCGGTACCGCCAACGAGCTGGAACAGGTGCTGCTCAACCTGCTGAAAAACGCCGCTCAAGCCATTCACCAGCGTGAAGACGACAGCGAACCAGGGCGCATCATCCTGCGCACCAAGCTGAATCCGCCGTGGGCGGAGATCCAGGTCGAAGACAACGGCATCGGCATGAGCGAAAGCGTGCGCAAGCGCATCTTCGAACCGTTTTTCACCACCAAGGAAGTCGGTCAGGGTACCGGCCTTGGCCTGTCGGTCTCGTATTTCATCATCACCAACAACCACAAGGGCCAGATGGAAGTGCAATCGACCCTTGGCCAAGGCACCTGCTTTACCCTGCGCCTGCCATTGGCGAGCACCCCGCTCGTCTCTCAAGAACTCAACCAGTTAACGAGGTAACCATGGGCTTTCGCTTGTCGAAGATTTACACCCGCACCGGCGACAAAGGCGAAACCGGCCTGGGCGACGGTCGCCGTGTGCCCAAGGACCACCCGCGGATCGAGGCTATTGGCGAGGTAGATACGCTCAACAGTCAGGTCGGAGTGTTACTGGCTGGACTGGCGGCAGAAATTGCCCTGCATCCGGGCTTGAAGGAAGTGATCGAGGTATTGGCGCCCTGCCAGCACCGGTTGTTTGACCTCGGCGGTGAACTGGCCATGCCGGAGTATCAGGCGCTGAACGCCGCGGAAATCGAACGCCTGGAAGCGGCGATCGATGTGTGGAATGCAGAGCTTGGGCCGCTGGAGAATTTCATTCTGCCGGGGGGGTCGATGCTGATCGCCCAGGCTCATGTGTGCAGAAGCCTGGCCCGCAGTGCGGAGCGCCGCTGCCAGCATTTGAATGCTGTTGAGCCTTTGGGCGGGGTGGGATTGGCTTATATCAATCGGCTGTCGGATTTGTTGTTTGTGGTGGCAAGATTGATTGCCCGGCGTCAGGGGGTTGCCGAGATTTTGTGGCAGCCGGCGGTGAAACCAGAGATTTAGCCGTCGCCTTTCAGACCGACTTCGCGAGCAGGCTCGCGAAGGGGTCAGTGGCTACACCAGGGAATCAAGTCTCAGGCCAGAACGCCCGAATCCCCGCCACGCCCTGCGCTCCTGCTGCCCAAGCTTTCTCGACTTCCGCCGGGCCAACCCCACCCAGCAAAAACACCGGCCTGCTGAAACCCTCGATCAAGCTCGAAGCCTGCTCCCAGCCAAGCGGTAGAGCGCCCGGATGCGTCAAGGTCGGCTGCACCGGCGACAGGGTCACGAAGTCCACACCCATCTCCTCGGCCAGCGCCAGCTCTTCAGCGTTATGGCAAGACGCCGCCAACCAGCGCGATGCCGGCAACGGACGACCGGCAGCCGCGTACTTGCGCAACTGTGCCGACGTGATGTGCCAACCGGCGGAGGGGAAATCTCCCAGCCACTCGAACGGCCCCTTGATCATCAGCTGCGCCTTGCCGGCACACAGCCCGACGGCGTCCACAGCCAGATCGCGGTACTTCGGGTCGTAACCGTTTGGTGCGCGCAACTGGATCAGCTTGATGCCGCCCGCGATGGCTTTCTGGATCCCTCGCAACAGGGCCGGGGTTTCCAGGTCTTCAGGCGTGATCAGGTATTGCTCGGGCAAGCGCGCGGCCGCCACGATTGGCCGGTTGGCCTCAGGGAACTCGTAACCCGACAGATCACGCGCCGTCACCCAGGCCAGTGGCTGACCTTCGGCGCCGTGAGGCTCACCGGTGAACGCCGAGACTTCCCAGACATCCAGCAACACCTGCTTGTCCGGGTAATCGTGCCGGACCTTGATCAGCGGGCGTGCCGCGCCGACCACGATACCCAGCTCTTCCTGCAGCTCGCGGGCCAAGGCGCTTTCGACCGACTCGTCGGCCTCGACCTTGCCACCGGGAAACTCCCACAGGCCGCCCTGGTGCTGAGTATCGGCACGACGGGCGATGAGGATCTTGCCGCTGCCATCACGGATAACGGCGGCTGCTACGTGTACTCGTTTCACCGCTTGATCTCCTCCAGGCCGGCCTTTTGCCAAGCCTTGAACGCTGGCCATTGGTAGAGGGTTTCAACATAGGCTTCGTCGACTGCCGACAGCTTGACCTGATAGGTACGCAGGCGCACGGCAATGGGTGCAAAAAACACGTCGGCCAGGCTTATGCGACCGAACAGGTAGGGCCCAGGCTCGGTCGCGACAGAGCGGCATTCAGCCCACAACGCCGACATGCGCTCGATGTCTGCCTGCACATCCGCCGGAACCGGCGACAGCGGCGCGTCATGACTCAGGTCGAATGGCATGTTGCCGCGCATGGCGAAGAATCCACTGTGCATTTGCGCGCACGCCGAACGCGCCTGGGCACGGGCGGCGATATCCTTGGGCCACAGGCCCGCGTCGGGAAACTGTTCCGCCAGGTATTCGGCAATCGCCAGGGAGTCGGCGATGGTGCCGTGTTCGGTCTTGAGCAACGGGACCTTGCCGGTTGGCGAGTGCTTGAGCAGACGTTCGCGGGTGTCCGGCTGGTTCAGCTTGATCAATTCTTCGGTATAGGTGGCGCCGGTCAGATCGAGGGCCAGGGCACCACGCAGGGACCAGGAGGAAAGCAGTTTGTCGCCGATGATCAGGTGGAGGCTCATGTTCGGGACCTTTTGATGAGGTGGACAGGCCAAATTCTTTAGCGTCTGGTCATCCGTCATCGCGGGCAAGCCCGCTCCCACAGTGATCGCGCCGTACCACGGAACCTGTGGGAGCGGGCTTGCCCGCGATGGGGTCGACTCGGTCTTAAGTACGGTACTCGGCGTTGATCTTCACGTACTCGTGGGACAGGTCGGTGGTCCAGATGGTTTCGCTGCAATCACCACGACCCAGTTCGATACGAATAGTGATTTCTTCCTGCTGCATCACCGCCGCGCCCTGGGCTTCGGTGTAGGTCGCAGCGCGGGCGCCACGGCTGGCGATGCACACTTCACCGAGGAACACATCGATCTTGCTCACGTCCAGGTTCGGCACGCCGGCACGACCAACAGCCGCGAGGATGCGGCCCCAGTTCGGGTCGGAAGCGAACAGCGCAGTCTTGATCAATGGCGAGTGGGCCACGGTGTAGCCAACGTCCAGGCATTCCTGGTGAGTGCCGCCGCCGTTGACTTCAACGGTAACGAATTTGGTCGCGCCTTCGCCGTCGCGAACGATCGCCTGGGCCACTTCCATGCACACCTCAAATACCGCCTGCTTGAGCTTGGCGAACAACTCGCCTTCGGCACGGGTGATTTCCGGCAACGCCGCCTGACCGGTGGCGATCAGCATGCAGCAGTCGTTGGTTGAGGTGTCGCCATCGATGGTGATGCGGTTGAACGACTTGTTGGCGCCGTCCAGCATCAGGTTTTGCAGCACATCGCGAGCAACCTTGGCGTCGGTGGCGATATAGCCGAGCATGGTCGCCATGTTAGGGCGAATCATGCCCGCGCCCTTGCTGATACCGGTGACGGTGATGGTCACGCCGTCGTGCTGGAACTGGCGGCTGGCACCCTTTGGCAGGGTATCGGTGGTCATGATGCCGGTGGCGGCAGCTTCCCAGTTGTTCTCCGACAGATCGTCGAGGGCAGCTTGCAGTGCGCCCTCGATTTTCTCGACCGGCAGCGGCTCGCCGATCACACCAGTGGAATACGGCAGCACCAGGCTGGCGTCTACGCCGGTCAACTCTGCCAGCTTGGCGCAGGTGCGCTCGGCCGCGGCCAAACCTGGTTCACCGGTACCGGCGTTGGCATTGCCAGTATTGGTCAGCAGGTAACGCACCGGACCTTGCACGCGCTGCTTGGCCAGGATCACCGGGGCGGCGCAAAAGGCGTTCAAGGTGAATACACCCGCCACCGTCGAGCCTTCGGCACAACGCATGACCACAACATCCTTGCGCCCCGGGCGCTTGATACCGGCCGAGGCGATACCGAGTTCAAAACCGGCAACCGGGTGCAACGTTGGCAAAGGACCAAGACCAACAGCCATTAATGCGCTCCTTTATAAATGATGTCTGCACCGCTTCAGCAAAAGCGATGGTAAAAATGGCAAAACGCCGCGACGGCATGAGCCGGTCGCGGCGCGGGTATTTCAGCGTATGAAACGGGGGGTTACTGGATCTGCCCGTGGCAATGCTTGAACTTCTTGCCCGAACCGCAGTAGCACAGTTCGTTACGGCCCAGCTTCTGCTCGTTGCGAACCGGGGCGGTGGCGAGGGCCACATCGACCTCTTCACCCAACTGCTCCGGCTGCTCCAGGCTCGGAGCCTCTTCATGCAGGAACTGCATGCGCGCCGCCAGTGCCTCGGCTTCCTGGCGCAGGCGCGCCTCTTCCTCGGCCGGATCTTCGCGACGCACCTGAACGTGTGACAACACACGGATCGAGTCGCGCTTGATCGAATCCAGCAGCTCGGAGAACAGCGTGAACGACTCGCGCTTGTACTCTTGCTTCGGGTTCTTCTGCGCATAACCGCGCAAGTGGATACCGTGACGCAGGTGATCCATGGTCGACAGGTGGTCTTTCCACAGGTCATCCAGCACGCGCAGGACGATTTGCTTCTCGAAGGTGCGCAGCGCTTCCGCGCCCGCCTGGTCTTCTTTCTCGTTGTACGCGGCGATCAGCTCCTGCATCAGCTTCTCGCGCAGGGTTTCCTCGTACAGGTGATCGTCTTCGTCGAGCCACTGCTGGATCGGCAGCTTCACACCGAAATCGCTTTCCAGGGCCGCTTCCAGACCCGCCACGTCCCACTGCTCTGGCAGCGATTGCGGTGGAATGTGCGCGCTGACGGTAGCGTTGAGTACGTCCTGGCGGAAGTCAGCAATGGTTTCACCGATGTTGTCGGCAGCCAGCAACGTGTTACGCATGTGATAGATCACTTTACGCTGTTCGTTGTTGACGTCGTCGAACTCGAGCAGTTGCTTGCGAATATCGAAGTTGCGACCTTCAACCTTGCGCTGGGCCTTTTCGATGGCGTTGGTCACCATGCGGTGCTCAATCGCTTCGCCAGGCTGCATGCCCAGGGCCTTCATGAAGTTCTTCACCCGATCAGAGGCGAAGATGCGCATCAGGCTGTCTTCCAGCGACAGGTAGAAACGACTGGAACCGGCGTCACCCTGACGACCGGCACGACCACGCAATTGGTTGTCGATACGGCGCGATTCGTGACGCTCGGACGCGATCACCTGCAAACCACCCGACTCGAGCACTTGCTGGTGACGTTTCTGCCAGTCCGCCTTGATCTGGGCAATCTGCTCAGGCGTCGGGTTTTCCAGCGAGGCCACTTCCACTTCCCAGTTGCCGCCCAACAGGATGTCGGTACCGCGACCGGCCATGTTGGTGGCGATGGTCAGTGCACCCGGGCGACCGGCCTGGGCGATGATCTCGGCTTCTTTTTCGTGGAACTTGGCGTTCAGGACCTTGTGCTCGATGCCTTCCTTGTTGAGCAGGTCGGACATGCGCTCGGAGGTTTCGATGGTCGCAGTACCCACCAGCACCGGACGGCCCGCGGCCATGCTTTCCTTGATGTCAGTGACGATTGCCGCATATTTCTCGTCGGCGGTCAGGAACACCAGGTCGTTGTAGTCTTTACGGGCCAGCGGCTTGTTCGTCGGAATGACGATGACCTGCAAGCCATAGATCTGATGGAACTCGAACGCCTCGGTGTCGGCCGTACCTGTCATGCCGGACAGTTTGTTGTACAGACGGAAGTAGTTCTGGAAGGTGGTCGAGGCCAGCGTCTGGCTTTCGGCCTGGATGTTCAGGTTTTCCTTGGCTTCGATGGCCTGGTGCAGGCCTTCGGACAGACGGCGACCGGGCATGGTGCGACCGGTGTGTTCGTCAACCAGTACGACCTGGCCGTCCTGCACGATGTATTCAACGTTGCGATGGAACAGTTTGTGCGCACGCAGACCGGCATAAACGTGGGTCAGCAGGGCCAGGTTGTGCGCCGAATACAGGCTCTCGCCTTCCGCCAGCAGGCCAAGGCGGGTGAGCGCGTCTTCGACGAACTGGTGACCGGCTTCGTTGAGCTCGACCTGGCGGGTCTTCTCGTCAACGGTGTAGTGACCGGCCTTGGTGACTTCGCCTTCGACTTCTTCGACGTGCAGCTCCAACTGCGGGATCAGTTTGTTGATCTCGATATACAGCTTGGAGCTGTCCTCGGCCTGACCGGAAATGATCAGCGGGGTACGGGCTTCGTCGATGAGGATGGAGTCGACTTCGTCGATCACGGCAAAATTGAGTTCGCGCTGGAATTTTTCTTCCATGCTGAACGCCATGTTGTCGCGCAGGTAGTCGAAACCAAACTCGTTGTTGGTGCCATAGGTGATGTCGGCGGCATAGGCCAGGCGTTTCTCTTCCGGCGGCTGGAATGGCGTGACCACGCCGACCGTCAAGCCGAGGAATTCGTAGAGCGGGCGCATCCAGTTGGCGTCACGACGGGCCAGGTAATCGTTCACCGTCACAACGTGCACGCCCTTGCCGGACAATGCGTTGAGGTAAACACCCAGTGTTGCCACCAGGGTCTTGCCTTCACCGGTACGCATCTCGGCGATCTTGCCTTCATGCAAGGTCATGCCACCGATCAGCTGGACATCGAAGTGGCGCATACCCATGACGCGCTTGCCGGCTTCACGGGCAACCGCGAAGGCTTCCGGCAGAAGCTGGTCGAGGGTTTCCCCTTTGGCGAAGCGGGCCTTGAACTCGTCTGTCTTGGCACGCAATTGATCGTCCGAAAGGGCCACCATTCGCTCTTCGAAGGCATTGACGAGTTGCACCGTCTTGAGCATGCGTTTGACTTCACGCTCGTTCTTGCTTCCAAAAAGTTTTTTTAACAAAGGCGCAAACATATCGGCAGGATCTTCCACACTAAAGGGATGGAGGGCGGCCCCGTGAGTCGCCCGAGCAGCCCTCATGGCCGCATGCGAACGAGCATTCTACCCGGAAACGGTGGTGAGGAAAGTGGCGTTACTCCACGATGCTGGCACAGCGTTGTGACGGGGCTCATTTAAAATAAGGGCAAATCGCTGAACTTCAAGCCATTCACGGCAGAAGTTACTGGTTGATTTAATGGGTAAAGCGCGCGCAAAGCAATGGGGCGGGCGCATCCGGTGCTTTCTGCTACCATGGCGGCTCTGTTACTTCAGGTGTCTGATCATGGCATTTCGCCCTCTTACGGCCAGAGCACCCGCCGTCCTGCTTCGCGAAGCCAAGCCGCTCAAGGCCATTCTAGGCCATGCTCAACGCCTGGGTCATTTGCAACGCTTGCTCGAGAGCCAGCTGCAACCCGCCGCGCGCGCGCATTGCCACGTGGCGTCCTGGCGCGAAGGCAGTTTGTTGCTCATTGTCACCGATGGTCATTGGGCCACCCGCCTGCGCTACCAGCAAAAACGCCTGCAGCGGCAACTGCAGATGTTCGATGAGTTCGCCAGCCTCACGCGAATCCTCTTCAAGGTCCAGCCGCCTACCGTTCAACAAGGGGCGACCGGGCATACCATGGATTTATCCAATGATGCGGCCGCGACCATCCAGGCCACGGCCGACGGCATCAGCGATCCAAATCTGCGGGCGGCGCTGGAGCGCCTGGCGGCGCACGCCAAGTCCAGGGCATGACATAGAACCCCTGTGGGAGCGAGCCTGCTCGCGAAAGCGGTGCTTCAGTCGACATAAATGTTGAATGTAACATCGGATTCGCGAGCAGGCTCGCTCCCACAGTTAGCGGCGTTTGCTGCCGCCCAACAATGACCCCATCAACCCGCGCACCAATTGCCGTCCCAGCTGATTAGCCGCCTGTCGCATCGCTGATTTCAGTGCCTGTCCCGCCGCCGTGCCGAGAAACTCTCCGGCTTGCTCGGTGAAGCTCGGCTCCTGCGCCGCCGGTTTCGCCGGCGCTGCCTCAGGTTCGGGTGCCAGCCCCTTGCGGCCCATCAGTATTTCATAGGCTGATTCGCGATCGATCGCCTTGTCGTACCGCCCCTTGCACGGCGAACCGGCTATCAGCAGCGTGCGCTCCGTTTCCGTCAGCGGCCCGATGCGTGATTGCGGTGGAGCCACCAGCACGCGCTGGACCATTTCCGGTGTGCCCTTGTCCTGCAAGGTGCCCACCAGTGCCTCGCCGATGCCCAGCTCAGTCAGCACCGACAGGGCGTCAAACGCCGGATTCGGTCGGAAGCCATCGGCCACCGCTCGCAGAGATTTCTGCTCCTTGGCGGTGAACGCGCGCAAGCCGTGCTGGATGCGCAGGCCCAGCTGGGCCAACACGTCATCGGGCAAGTCGCCCGGTGACTGGGTGACGAAATACACCCCCACCCCTTTGGATCGAATCAGCCGCACCACTTGTTCCAGTCGATCCTGCAGCGCCTTGGGCGTGCCGGCGAACAACAAATGCGCCTCGTCGAAAAACAGCGCCAGCAACGGTTTGTCCGCATCGCCACGTTCCGGCAGTTGCTCGAACAGTTCCGCCAGCAGCCACAACAGGAACGTCGCGTAGACCTTGGGGGCTTCATGCACCAGGCGACTGGCATCGAGCAGATGGATGCGCCCGCGGCCATCGGCGGTCGGTTGCAGAATATCCTCCAGTTGCAGCGCCGGCTCACCAAACAGCGCCTCAGCGCCCTGCTGTTCCAGGGTTGCCAGGCGTCGTAGCAGGGCCTGGCTGGAGCCGGTGGTCATCAGCGCCGCGTCATCCCCCAGCAGTTCGGGGTGGTCCTTGAGGTGATTGAGCAGCGCCTTGAGATCCTTCAGATCCAGCAGCAACAAGCCTTCGCGGTCGGCCACCTTGAACGCGGCATACAGCGCCGACTGCTGGCTGTCGGTCAATTCCAGCAGGCTGCCGAGGAGCAACGGCCCCATTTCGCTCAACGTCGTGCGTAAAGGATGACCGGACTGACCGTGAATGTCCCACAAGGTCACCGGATAGGCCGCAGGCTTGTGGCTCAGCCACGGCATGCCGGCAATGCGCTCGGCGACTTTGCCCTGGGGGTTGCCGGCAGCGCCCAGGCCGCACAGGTCACCCTTGATGTCGGCGGCAAAGACCGCCACGCCGGCATCGCTGAAGGCTTCGGCCAGACGTTGCAACGTGACGGTCTTGCCGGTCCCGGTAGCGCCTGCGATCAATCCGTGACGGTTCGCCAGGCGCATGGCCTGGGCGATCGGCTGGCCCGCGAGATCGGCGCCGATAACAAGTTGCAATGAATCAGGCATTTGGTCACCCATGGTTAATCTTTGGTCCTACACAGCCGATAGAAATATCGACAAAGCAGACAGACACAAATCTGTCGGACATTTCCCTTAAGGAGCGACGGAAATATCACTTGCTTTCAACATTGCCCATCGTGCGTTCCTTTATAAAAGCACGCGCTGGGCATTAAGACCTTAGCGGAACCCCAAGCCATGAACAAAAATCTACGCTTCAGCCACAAAATCCTGCTTGCCGCCGCCCTTATCGTCATTGCGACTTTCGCCTCATTTACCCTGTATAACGACTATTTACAGCGCAATGCCATCCGCGAAGACTTGGGCAACTATCTCAACGAGATGGGCGACGTCACCGCCAGCAATATCCAGACCTGGCTGACCGGCCGTATCCTGCTGATCGAGAACCTCTCGCAAAACATTGCCATCAACCCGGAACAAGCCAACGTCGCCGCCCTGCTGGAACAGAAAGCTCTGACGTCGACGTTCATGGCGTCCTACCTAGGCGACGCTTCCGGGCACTTCACCATCCGTCCGGATGCGAAGATGCCGGACGGTTTCGACCCTCGGGTTCGTCCTTGGTACAAGGGTGCGCAAAACAGCAGCACGCCGACCCTGACCGAACCCTATGTCGATGCTGCGACCGGACAAACGATCATTTCCCTGGCCATGGCCTCGACGAAAGCCGGGCAAGGCGTTGGCGTAGTGGGCGGCGACCTCAGCCTGCAAACCTTGATCGATACCCTCAGCGCCCGGGATTTCGACGGCATGGGCTACGCATTTCTGGTCAGCGCCGACGGCAAGATCCTGGTCCACCCCGACAAAGCCCTGGTCATGAAGTCCCTGGGCGAGGCATACCCGCAAAATACCCCGCGCATCAGCCGCGACTTCAGTGAAATCGTGGTCGACGGCAAGACCCGCATCGTCACCTTTACTCCGATCAAGGGCCTGCCGTCGGTCAATTGGTACATCGGCCTGTCGGTGGACAAGGACAAGGCCTTCTCGATGCTCAGCGAGTTCCGCACCTCGGCAGTGATTGCCACGGTGATCGCCGTCGCCATCATCATCGCCCTGCTGGGCATGCTGATCCGCCTGTTGATTCAGCCGCTGCACGTCATGACCCGGGCCATGGCCGACATCGCCGACGGCGAAGGCGACCTGACCAAACGCCTGGTGATCCAGAACAACGACGAGTTCGGTAACCTCGGCACCGCTTTCAACCGTTTCGTGGAACGAATCCACGGATCGATCCGCGAAGTGTCCTCGGCCACCGGCCAGGTCAACGAAGTGGCATTACGCGTGGTCGCCGCCTCGAACTCGTCGATGTACAACTCCGACCAGCAAGCGTCGCGCACCAGCAGCGTGGCAGCGGCGATCAACCAGCTCGGTGCCGCCGCCCAGGAAATCGCCCGCAATGCCGCGCAAGCGTCGAGCCAGGCCAGCGATGCCCGCAACCTGGCCGAAGATGGCCAGCAAGTGGTAGACCGCAGCATTGCCGCCATGAATCAACTGTCGAACATGCTCAGCGCCTCGAGCAGCAACATCGAATCGCTCAACAGCAAAACCGTGAACATTGGTCAGATTCTTGAGGTCATCACCAGCATTTCCCAGCAAACCAACCTGCTGGCGCTCAATGCCGCCATCGAAGCGGCACGGGCCGGTGAAGCCGGGCGTGGATTTGCCGTGGTGGCCGATGAAGTGCGAAACCTGGCGCATCGCACCCAGGAATCGGCACAGCAGGTTCAGACCATGATCGAAGAGCTGCAGGTCGGCGCCCGCGAGTCGGTTAGCACGATGAGCGACAGTCAGCGCCACAGTCAGGACAGCGTGGAAATTGCCAACCTGGCTGGCGAGCGCCTGAGCAGCGTGACGCAACGCATCGGCGAAATCGACGGCATGAACCAGTCGGTGGCAACCGCCACCGAGGAGCAGACCGCCGTGGTCGAGTCGATCAATGTCGACATCACCGAAATCAACACCCTGAACCAGGAAGGTGTGGAAAACCTGCAGTCAACATTGCGCGCATGTACGGACCTTGAGCAACAGGCAGCGCGATTGAAGCAGTTGGTAGGCAGCTTCCGCATCTAGCGTTTTAGCTGGCCTCTTCGCGGGCGGCGATCCGACTCGCCCGCGAGGAGAAATACCCTGACACCAATCCGTCCATACACCACCCCCCTCTCCAGCCCCTCCCCATCCCCGCCAAATCCTGACCGAACAACTATTCTTCATTAAGGTCAACCAAGGAGAACAACGGACTGGAGGAATGTTCATCGTGCATATCGCTGACATAACCATGTTCTACGCCCCTGCCAGCGGTGGCGTACGCACTTATCTGGATGCCAAGCATCATCGCCTGTGCACCAGGCCCGGTATCCGCCACAGCGTGTTGATACCGGGGGCCGTTCTCAGCGAACAGGATGGCATCTATACGGTTCCGGCTCCCGCCCTGCCTTTCGGCAAAGGCTATCGCTTCCCTCTGCGTCTCGCGCCCTGGCGCAATGTCCTGCAGGATCTGCACCCCGATTTGATTGAAGTCGGCGACCCCTACCTCACCGCCTGGGCGGCCCTGGACGCCCGTCGCCAACTGGATGTGCCCGTCATCGGCTTTTATCACTCCGACCTGCCACTGCTAGCCCGCAATAGAATGGGCAATTGGGTCACGCCAAACGTCGAGGCCTATGTCAGCAAGCTCTACGGAAACTTCGACCGGGTACTGGCACCGAGCAGGGTCATGGCCGATAAACTGACCGGCCTTGGGGTGAAGAACGTTTTCGTGCAGCCCCTGGGGGTCGATCTCCAGGTGTTTCATCCCGATGCACGGGACAGCGACCTTCGGGCCGACCTGGGCCTTGACGAAAACACTCATCTATTGATCTTCGCGGGGCGCGGTTCCAAGGAGAAAAACCTGCCGGTGCTGCTCGAATGCATGAAGCGCCTGGGCCGACGCTATCACTTGCTGCTGGTCGGTTCGTCGATGCCGACCTCTGTGCCGGGAAACGTCACGGTCATCGACGGGTTCCGCCCTGCCACCCAAGTCGCCCGCCTGATGGCCAGTGCCGACGCGTTGCTGCATGCCGGTGACCAGGAAACCTTTGGCCTGGTGACCCTCGAAGCCATGGCCTGCGGTATCCCCGTCGTGGCGGTGGCTGCTGGCGCCTTTGAGGAAATCATCACCGATCAATGTGGCGTCTTGTGCGCCCCCAACGATCCGTTGGCCATGGCCAACGCCGTGCGCGAACTGTTCAGCCAGGGCAGCGTAGCCCTCGGCCAGCAAGCCCGACGCCATGTCGAGCGGTATTACGCCTGGGACGCAGTGGTCAACAGCCTGCTCGGCCATTATCACGCCGTCCTCGGCAGCCAATGGCCGCGAGCCGCCAATGGTTGAATCTATGAGCGCCCCGAGCCTGCTGCTGGTACTGCACGATGTCGCGCCACCCACCTGGGCCGATTACCAGCCCTTTGTCGAAGCCGTCGACGCGCTTGGCAGCGTGCCGATCACCTGGCTTGTTGTGCCGGATTTCCACAAACACTACGACTTGCGAGCCCAACCGCAATTTTGTCGTCAGCTCGGCGCACGGCTCGAGCGCGGCGATGAACTGGTGCTGCATGGTTATTTTCACTGCGATGACGCGCCGAAGGCGAGCAACCCCCGTGACTGGTTCATGCGCCGGATCTACACCCATGAAGGCGAGTTCTACAGTTTGTCTCGCGAAGCCGCCCTCAACCGCTTGCACGCCGGCATTGATATGTTCCAACGGAACAATTGGCCGCTCCAGGGTTTCGTCGCTCCCGCCTGGTTGATGAGCGAAGGCACGCGCCAGGCCTTGGGCCAATTACCGCTGGATTACACCAGTGATGCCCGGCATCTTTTTCGCCTGCCTGATTTCACTGCAATCGATGCCCCCGGACTGGTCTGGAGTGCGCGCAGTGCCTGGCGGCGTGGCGTATCGAAACTGGTCAGCCAGCAACTCGAACAGCGCTGGCGATCGGCGCCGGTAATTCGATTGGGCCTGCACCCGGTGGACATGCGTCATGAGTTCTCGCGTACGTACTGGCTGCAAACCCTCAAGCGCCTGCTCGATGAGGGCCGCGTACCCATGACCAAGACCCGTTGGCTGGCCCTGCAAAGCCAGCGCATGGGGCGTGCGGCATGAGCCGCTCGATCCTGCTGTGCATCGGTCTACTTGCCGCGTTACTGATTCCCTGGCTCCTGGGCGGCAGCGAAACCTGGTCACGGCTCAATGACTTTCCACTGAGCAGCTTGCTGGTCATGCTCGGCATGATCTTGCTGTGCTGGGTGGTCAATACCCTGCGATTGCGCCTGTTGCTGGGAGATCAGCGCGACAAGGTCAGCCCGGTCAAGAGCCTTGGCGTGGTGATGGCCGCCGAATTTGCCTATTGCGCCACGCCGGGAGGCAGCGGCGGGCCGCTGACCATCATGGCCTTGCTGGCGCGCAATGGCGTGCGACCGGCCAGGGGCAGCGCCGTGTTTGCCATGGACCAATTGAGCGATCTATTGTTTTTTCTCTGCGCATTGACCGGCATTCTGATTTACGCCCTGTTCCAGCATCTCAGCCAGCACATGGCGTGGTTGCTGATCATCAGTGCCCTCTCGATGTTTGGTGGGCTGGTCAGTTGCGTGGTGGTGGCGCGCTATCACCGCCTGGTAATCCGTATGGGGGGCCGACTGCTGGCACGCCTCAACGTCGAGCCCTCGACCCGCATGCGTTGGGCTCGCAAACTCCTGCACTTCCTGGCGGCGTTTACCGACACCCTGAAGTTACCCCCGCAAACATTGATCACCGTGTTTGGTTTGACGTGCGTGCATTGGATCTTGCGTTACAGCGTGTTGTACCTGGCGCTGCGCGGGCTCGGCGCGGACTTGCAGTGGGCCTGGAGCTTCCTGATCCAGATGGTTTCATTGAGTGCGGGGCAGTTCAGCCTGTTGCCAGGCGGTGCGGGGGCGGCTGAACTGACGTCAGCGGCACTGTTGGCGCCCATGGTGGGTAAATCCACGGCGGCGGCCGCCATTCTGATCTGGCGGGCAGTGACCTATTACTTTTATTTGCTGGTGGGTGGACCGGTGTTTTTACTGATGCTGGGCCGACCATTGCTCAAGAAGCTTATGAAGAACGTGTATCCGTAGGCCCAGGCTCTAGCTGCAACGCTTCCCACAACTCGGCAGCCCCCGAAAACTCCGTGCCATCTTCAGGGCTCAGTTCATCGGGGTCGTACCGACTCAAGCAACCCTCACCCAAGGTGGCGGGTGCCTTCGAGGTGGCTTTGTCCAGTGGATCGGCCATGCTCATGTCCTCGGTGCAGAAACGGCGAAGGGCCTGTGCGATTGAACGCCCAGGCCCTTCGAATTTCAACCCTGTCGTGCAGCGGTCAAAACACCACGGTTTTGTTGCCGTGTACCAGTACCCGGTCTTCCAGGTGGTAACGCAGGCCACGGGCCAGCACCATTTTCTCGACATCTCGACCGAAGCGCACCATGTCTTCGATGCTGTCGCTGTGGCTGACACGCACCACGTCCTGCTCGATGATCGGGCCGGCGTCCAGCTCTTCAGTCACATAGTGGCAAGTAGCGCCAATCAGCTTTACCCCTCGAAGGGAAGCCTGGTGGTAAGGCTTGGCGCCGACGAACGACGGCAGGAAGCTGTGGTGGATGTTGATGACCTTGTGCGCATATTCCCGGCACAGCTCAGGCGGCAGGATTTGCATGTAGCGGGCCAATACGACCACTTCAGCATCATGCTGCTTGACCAGGCGCGAGACCTCGGCAAATGCCGGCTCCTTGTCCTGGGGATTAACCGGTACGTGGTAGTAGGGAATGCCGTGCCATTCGACCATGCTGCGCAGGTCGTCGTGGTTGGAAATCACGCAGGCGATTTCACAATCCAGTTCATCGCTGTGCCAGCGATGCAGCAAGTCGGCGAGGCAGTGAGACTCGCGGCTGGCCATCAACACGACGCGCTTTTTCTGCTCGGTATCGGTAATACGCCAGTCCATCGAAAACTCTTCGGCAATCGGCGCAAAGGCTTCGCGCAAGGCTTCGATCCCGAAAGGCAGCGAGTCGGCACGAATTTCGTGACGCATGAAGAACCAACCACTGAGATTGTCCGAGTGGTGGCTCGCTTCA
Source organism: Pseudomonas sp. GW823-FHT06B06 (assembly GCF_058795195.1). NCBI lineage: Bacteria > Pseudomonadati > Pseudomonadota > Gammaproteobacteria > Pseudomonadales > Pseudomonadaceae > Pseudomonas > Pseudomonas sp. GW823-FHT06B06. The sequence goes on from NZ_JBXAHO010000005.1 coordinate 63,660, forward strand.
GTGATCCAGCCGTTATGTGACGCCAGAAAGTTACTGACTTTGGCAACGATGCCGACGCGGTCCGGGCAAGAAATCACCAGCCGAAAAGTGCGCATGAGGGGGAAACTCCAGAACTTCGCAAAGGCGGGCATTCTAGCGATTGTGCAGCAAAACTGCAGTATTGATGACACGCCGCCTTCCCCAATGGCCTGCGCCAACGTTCGCGCAGCACCAGGCGAACGCCCCTAATTGGCTATCGACCAGCACTGATTTGTAAATATCTGTAGCACAGGTGGCGAGTTATTTAACTGCGCCTCCAATGTGCGCTGAACTCACTGGAATTTAATTAAATAAACTCAGGTTTAATGTTTACTTGATGAAACAGCCTGACTATTATTGCCGCACTGTCACCTGCCATCCAGCGCCCTACATAAGGTAGTAATCATGTCCTTGATCAACGAATATCGCGCCACCGAAGAAGCTATCAAAGAGCTGCAAGCCCGTTTGAAGAATCTGTCCCAAGACGACAAACTGCAGACTGAGCTGGAATTCGAAGGCAAACTGCGCACCCTGATGGGCGAATATTCCAAATCCCTGCGCGACATCATCGCGCTGCTGGATCCAGAAGCCAAAACCAAAGCGCCACGTGGCGGTGCAGTAAAAACTACTGGCACCAAGCGTGCTCGCAAAGTTAAACAATACAAAAACCCGCACAACGGCGAAGTCATCGAGACCAAAGGTGGCAACCACAAAACTCTGAAAGAGTGGAAAGCCAAGTGGGGCGGTGACGTGGTTGAAGGCTGGGCTACCCTGCTGGGCTAAGCTCACGCGCTTGTCGCGGATCGATTGCGACAAAAAAAACGCCAGCATACGCTGGCGTTTTTTTATGCCCGGAGTTTAGCCCCGGGGCATTTTCGATTTCAAAGATTCAAACGATTGCGAAGACCCTGAACATATTCCCGCCAATCATTGAGAACCGCCTGCTGCAACGATGTCGCTGTAAGGGCCAACTGGGCTGCCGCCTCTGTAAAACTATCCAGGGTATTTGGCGCGCCCCATTCAGGGACTGATAGACGTTTCTGACAGAATATTCGCCAGCGTTCTTGCTCGTCGAGATTCAAGGTATCGGGAAAGTTACGTGCTCGATATCGAAACAATAGCTCTGGCAAACGTTCATCATCGAAAGGCCATTGCTGTTGCGCCAATTGCAGCGGGTCGGCTGTTCTGACTTGCTCGCATAAACGCCGATCACGGTCCCCGATAAATCCGTTGTATAACTGTTGCTCAGGATCCTCGCTCGAGGAAAAATCTTCCCGGGCATAAATCGCCAGAACTTTAGCTTGCCAATCCTGCTGCGCGTCACTTAGCCGCAGTGCACGTTGCTGATAGAGCGCAACATCCATCCCCAAGCGCAGCTGATCTGCGGGACGAAGAACCGATAAAGGCGCGACCACGGGGCATTTATTGATGTGGATAAGCTTGAGCGGTACGGGTAATTCATCTTCTGCCAGGTCGTCGCGGCGGGTATACAAACGCTGGCGCAAGGTTTCGGCATCGAGATCGAGCAAACCCTGCGGGTCGAGGTGCAGGTCGCAAACAATCAGTGCGTTTTTATTACGTGGGTGCCAGGCCAAGGGCAACACTACACCGACATAGTTGCGCGCCGCAGAAAAGCGCCCTGAAACATGCACCATCGGTTGCAGCAAGCGCACCTGGTCCAGCACCTTTTGTTTACTGCGAAGCTGAAACAACCAGTCATACAACTTCGGCTGTTTTTCCCGGATCAGGCGCGCCAGGGCAATCGTGGCGCGAACGTCCGACAGCGCTTCGTGGGCGCTGCCATGATCGATCCCGTTAGCGGCGGTCAGGCGTTCGAGCTTGAGTGTCACTCGTCCTTCTTCGTCTGTCGGCCAGACAAGGCCATCGGGGCGCAAGGCATAGGCTGCGCGAACGACATCGATCAGGTCCCAGCGACTGTTACCACCCTGCCATTCCCGTGCATAAGGGTCGAAAAAATTGCGGTACAGGCTGTAGCGGGTCATCTCATCGTCGAAGCGCAAGGTGTTGTACCCGGCGCCGCAAGTACCCGGCGCCGCCAGTTGGGCATGCACCCGGGTCATGAAGTCGGCTTCGCTCAACCCGTCCTCGGCCAGTTGGGCGGGCGTGATGCCAGTGATTGCGCAAGCCGCGGGATGCGGCAGGATGTCGTCGCTGGGCCGGCAAAAGAGATTGACAGGCTCGTCGACTTCATTGAGCTCGAAGTCAGTACGCAACCCCGCCATTTGCAGCGGGCGGTCGCAACGGGGATTGATACCCGTCGTTTCGTAGTCGTACCAGAAGATGGAGGTCACGGGCTATTCCTGAACTGAAGATTGGCGAAGTCTAGGCGTTCCCGTCCCGCTCCGGCCAGCAATCGTGCCATTGAATCATCCCTGGCCACGCAATATGCAATACATAGTTATGTCGTTTTTTCCGGCGAGGCTGCTAGCATCCGGTGAAGAGACAAACCGATCAGGCCACACCATCAGGTTGCCCATGCTCGACACCACAGCACTGCCACGGAAAGCAACGCTGCCACCACCACTGGACACGCGGTATCAGGTGGAAACGCCCGAAGGCATAGACTTGCCGCTGCGACCGGCCGGCTTGATGGTGCGCGCACTGGCGTTTTCCATCGACCTGGCGATACGCGGGTTGATCCTGGGCCTGATGTTCATTGCTTTGGCAATGCTCGGAAAACTCGGTGCGGGGCTGGGTTCGATCCTGCTCTTCGGCGTAAGCTGGTGGTACATGGTGCTGTTCGAAGTCTTCAACCAGGGGCGCTCACCGGGCAAACAATGGATGGGTCTTCGGGTCATACAGGACGATGGCACGCCTATCGACTGGTCCGCGTCACTGTTGCGCAACCTGCTGCGATTTGTCGACATGTTGCCGTTTGGCTACTTTCTCGGCGCTATCAGTTGCCTGCAACACCCCAATTTCAAGCGCCTCGGTGACCTGGCCGCCGGCACGCTGGTGGTCTACCGCGAGCAGCCGCTTACCCGTCCCCAACTCCCACCCTCGCAACCCCGTCGTCCTCCTTTTGCCCTGACACTGACCGAGCAACGTGCCATCCTCGGTTTTGCCGAACGCCAGGCCGGACTGTCCGATGCCAGGGTCAATGAGCTCGCCTCGATACTCGCGCGCCCCTTGCAGGTTCCGGCTTCCCGCGCCGTGGCCGAACTCAACGGCATTGCCCACGGTTTGTTGGGTCCGACATGAAACAAAGCCTTTTCGAACATCGACATATGGCTGAATGGGAGCAGTTCTCCCTCCTGCTGGACAGGCTGGAGCGGGACAGCAAAGCCAAAGGGGCCGACAATTTCCTGGCCGATTATCGGCGCATCTGCCAACACCTGGCGCTGGCCCGCGAGCGCGGTTACAGCAGTTTCCTGAATGACTCATTGCAGCAACAGGTGTTACGTGGGCATCAGCAGCTTTATCGACATCGCAGCCATTTTGGAGCCCATGCACTGGGTTTCATCCTGGCGGGCTTCCCCCGGCTGGTACGTGAACAATGGCGCTTCGTGCTCGCTGCCAGCCTGATGTTTTTCGGCAGCCTGATCGCAATGGCAGGCCTGGTTTATCTGTTTCCGGAACTGGTCTACAACCTGATTCCAGCCGATCAGGTCAGCGACATGCAAAGCATGTACGACCCCGATGCCGGTCACCTGGGACGCTCGATGGAGCGTGCGGCCAGTGAAGACTGGGCGATGTTCGGCTACTACATCATGCACAACATAGGGATCGCCTTTCAGACCTACGCCAGCGGATTGCTGTTCGGCCTGGGCAGCGCGTTTTTCCTGATCTTCAACGGCTTGATGATCGGCGCGGTCGCCGGACACCTGACGCATATCGGCTACGGGCAAAGCTTCTGGTCGTTCGTGGTCGGTCACGGTGCCTTTGAGTTGACGGCCATTGCCCTGGCGGGTGCCGCCGGCCTGCAACTGGGTTGGGCGTTGATTGCACCGGGACGCCTGCCCCGCGCCGAAGCCTTGCGCGTGGCGGCCCGCAAGAGTGTTCTGCTGATTTGCGGCGTCATGTTGTTTCTGCTGATTGCGGCATTTATAGAAGCCTACTGGTCGTCGATGACGACACCGGCACCCCTGATCAAATACCTGGTCGGTGCGGCCCTCTGGGTGCTGGTGGCGATTTACTTGATATTCGCCGGACGGACGCATCATGCGCCTGAGTGACACCACCGTGGTCATTCGCCCAAGACCGACCTGGGAAGCCATGGACCTCGGCATGTTGTTGAGCCAGCGCCACCGGCGCCTGCTGATGAGCAGTTGGGCGATTGTCACCTTGCCGGTTTTCGCGCTGCTCACCTGGTTGCTGTGGGATTCGCCGACCTTGGCCGTGTTCATCTTCTGGTGGCTGAAACCGGCGTTTGAACGCTTGCCCTTGTACATCCTTTCCAAAGCCATTTTTGCAGAAACGCCCACCCTCAAACAGGCGCTTTACCAGTGGCCACGGTTGCTCAAGCCACAACTGCTGGCCAGCCTGACCTGGCGACGCCTGAGCCTGAGTCGCAGCTTCACGCTGCCCGTGTTACAGCTCGAAGGCCTGAGCGGTGATGCGCGCCAACAGCGGTTGCAAGTGTTGTTGCAGCGTGACGCCAGCGCTGCACGCTGGCTGACCGTGATAGGTGCGCACCTGGAAGGCGCGTTATGGATCGGTTTGATGGTGCTGTTCTATCTGCTGTTGCCACAACAGGTCGCCCTCGACTGGAGCTGGCAGTCGCTGATCAGCGCCGCGACGCAGGACTGGCACTGGCTGGAACACCTGTCCAACGGCTTCTACGTCCTGGTGCTGGTGATTTGGGAACCGATCTACGTGGCCGCTGGCTTCAGTCTGTACCTGAACCGACGCACCGCACTCGAAGCCTGGGATATCGAGCTGGTGTTTCGCAGCCTGTCCCATCGTTTGAGCGGAGCGACCCTTGCCCTGTTACTGACGGCGACCTTGCTGCTGCCGATCGCCCCTATCGCCTGGGCGTCCGAGTCGGCCCTTGCGACGGCCGACAGTCCGCGCATGCTGCAGCAACCACTGACCAGCCAGGGGTCCAGGGACAGCATCAAGGCCATCCTCGACCAGCCTCCGTTCAAGAACAGGGAAACCGTCACCCGCTATCGATTCGGCGAAAACCAGGCCGCGGACCAAGGCGCGAATGAAGACCACACACCCCAATGGCTAAAGGCGCTGCTCCAGATGTTTGACAACCGAGACTTCGGCGCGTTGGCCACGCTGATCGAAGTTGTGCTGTGGGCAGCCGTGATCACCGCCATCGGGGGCTTGATCTGGTACTACCGTGAGGGGTTGCAGGCATTCGTCAGCCGTCGACCGCGTCCCGCTAAAAAAGCCCCCCACCCGCCTGCCCCTCAGGTATTTGGTCTTGACCTCAGCCGCGAGACCCTGCCCTGCGACATCGCCTCCAGTGCCGAAAGCCTCTGGCAGAACAACCCGCGTGCAGCGCTTGGCTTGCTCTATCGCGCCCTGCTCAGCCGCCTCTTGCACGATTTCGACATGCCACTCAAAGCCGCCGACACCGAAGGCCAGGTGCTTGAACGCATCGAACAACTACAGCAACCGGCCCTGCTGGCCTTCAGCAAAGACCTGACCGTGCACTGGCAAAACATGGCCTATGGGCACCAATTGCCACCCGCGCATGTACAGCGCGAACTGTGTAACGGCTGGCGTGGCGTATTTGACTCGGGAATCCCCCATTGAACCGGCGCGCCTGGCCATTCATCAGCACGATGACCGCTGTCCTGCTGGCCGTGTTGATGATTTATCTGTACCTGAAGGCAACGCCCTATCCGGTCGAAATCGACCATGGCCCGGCGCCTGAAGCCCTGGTCAACCCGTACCTGGCCGCCGAGTTTTTTTTGCGCAAGCAGGGCCTGAGTGTCAGCCATGCCAACAGCCTCGATATCCTGCCAACCCTGGCGCCGCAGCATCACAGCCTGTTGTTGCTAGGCGATCGCTACAACATGACGCCCAGGCAGATCGATCAGGTGCTGGACTGGGCCCAAGCCGGCGGGCGCCTGCTGTTCGTTGCCCAGTCGCTGTGGGATGAAAAGACCGGGCAAAGCAATGACCTGTTGCTGGATCGGGTGCAACTGCAACAGTCGCTGAGCAAAGACCTCAAGGACCCACCGCCCGACACCCCGGATGATCCCTACCCGCAACTGACCAAACTCTATCTGGAAGATGAAGACGCACCGGCCTACGCCGGCTTCGATACCACGTTCCATCTCGAAGACCCGAAAAACCTCGCCAAGGCCTGGGCCAACAGTGCCAAGGCAACCCATATGATGCAACTGAACCACGGGCTTGGCTCGATCATTGTGGTGACCGACGCCGACCTGTGGAAAACCCCGGCCATCGATCAATACGACAACGCCTGGCTGCTCTGGTACCTGACCGCCGATACCAGCGTGACCCTGCTGTTCAATACCGAGCACGACAGCCTGCTGACACTGCTGCTACGCCATTTCCCCCAGGCGTTGGTCGCCTTGGCCGCCCTGATCGGCCTGGGTTGCTGGCACTTCGGCGTGCGCCATGGGCCACTGCTGCAACCGCAAACCAAAGCTCGCCGCCAATTGCAGGAACACCTGCGCGCCAGCGCCGATTTCATGTTGCGACACAACGGCCAGGACAGCCTGTTGCAGGCCTTGCAGCAAGACATACTGCGCCGCGTGAGACATCGTCATCCTGGCTATGAACAACTCGATGTCGCCGAACAATGGCGGGTGCTCGCCCGTCTGAGCGGCCAGCCCGCAGACGCGATCAGCCAAGCCATGGGCCCGCGGTCGAAACAGCGGTTTTCCAGTGCTGAATTCAGCCGCCAGGTCGCCCACCTGCAAACCTTGAGGAATGCGTTATGAGTCAACCGATCGAGCCCGATGCAATCGACCACGCCATCCGGCAACGCCAGCGTGCCTGCCAGTTGGCCCAGGCGGTGCGCCATGAATTGCAAAAAGCCGTGATCGGCCAGGACACCGTCATCGACGACGTTCTCACCGCCCTGCTCGCTGGCGGCCACGTATTGCTCGAAGGCGTGCCGGGGCTGGGCAAGACGCTGTTGGTCAGGGCGCTGGCACGTTGTTTCGGCGGCGAATTCGCGCGTATCCAGTTCACGCCGGACCTGATGCCAAGCGATGTCACCGGGCATGCGGTGTACGACATGCAGACCGAGCAATTCAAGCTGCGCAAGGGACCGTTGTTCACCAACCTGTTGCTCGCCGACGAGATCAACCGGGCCCCGGCAAAAACCCAGGCCGCACTGCTCGAAGCCATGCAGGAACGCCAAGTCACCCTCGAAGGCCGCGCCCTGCCCATCGCGCAGCCATTCATGGTGCTCGCCACGCAAAACCCCATCGAACAGGAAGGCACTTACCCGTTGCCGGAAGCCGAACTCGATCGCTTCATGCTCAAGGTGCGCATGGACTACCCTGACGTGGAGCAGGAGTTGGACATGGTGCGCCAGGTCAGCCGCTCGACCCGGGCCGACATGCTCGATGTCCAACCGCTGCGCACGGTGCTGCAAGCCAGGGAAGTCCTGGCCTTGCAGCGCATTGCCAGCGATTTGCCGCTGGACGACCAGGTCCTCGACTACGCCGTACGCCTGGCTCGCACCACCCGCAGTTGGCCCGGCCTGACCCTCGGTGCCGGGCCTCGTGCATCCATTGCGCTGGTGCGCTGCGCAAGGGCGCGGGCGTTGTTGCGCGGTGGCGAGTTTGTGATCCCTGACGACATAAAAGGCTGCGCCCTGGCCGTTCTGCGCCATCGTGTGCGCATAGCGCCGGAACTGGATATCGAAGGGCTGGACGTCGATCAGGTGTTGCGGCAACTGCTCGACCAAGTACCGGCGCCACGGCTGTGAAACCCTCGCGCCTGCTACTGGCCTGGCTTGCGACCTTGCTGGGCATCGGTCTCATTCTGGGCACATTGCACGCATTGGACATCGCGGTTCCATCAACGCTGTTCTCGATCAACTGGGGCTTGCTCCTGGCTCTCTTGGCCCTGGCAATAATCGACGCCATCCGTCTCAACCGCCTGCCGTCGCCCCGGGTACAACGTCAACTGCCCGGCAGCCTGGCCCTCGGCCGTTGGAGCGTCGTGCGACTGCAAGTCGAGCACGACTTTCCCCTGCCACTGAACATCCAGGTCTACGACCACGTACCCGACGGCCTGAGCTTCGAAAACCTGCCGCTGTCGGTGGAACTTCAACCCGGCCAGCACAGTGACATCGATTATCGCCTGCGCCCGCTCAAGCGCGGCCACTTCAGCTTCGAGAACTGCGAAATCAGCCTGCCCAGCCCATTGGGGCTATGGCACGGCAAACGCCTGCTGAGCGTGATTGACAGCACCCGCATCTATCCCGACTTCGCCCGACTCTACGGCGGCCAACTGTTGGCGGTGGACAACTGGCTCAGCCAACTCGGTGTTCGCCAGCGCCAACGACGTGGCCTGGGCCTGGAGTTTCATCAGCTAAGGGAATTTCGCGAAGGCGACAGCCTGCGCCAGATCGACTGGAAAGCCACTGCCCGCCAACGCACACCCATTGCCCGGGAGTACCAGGACGAGCGTGACCAACAGATCATCTTCATGCTCGATTGCGGTCGACGCATGCGCAGCCAGGACGGCGAGCTGGCGCATTTCGATCATGCGCTCAATGCCTGCCTGTTGTTGAGCTACGTCGCGCTGCGCCAAGGGGATGCGGTAGGCCTCTGCACCTTTGCCAGTGATCATCCGCGCTTCCTCGCCCCGGTGAAAGGCGCTGGCCAGCTCAACGTGGTGCTCAACTCGGTCTACGATCTGAACAGCACTCAACGCAGCGCCGATTATCAAGCCGCTGCCAGCCAACTGCTGTCCCGGCAGAAACGGCGGGCGCTGGTGCTGCTGGTCACCAACCTGCGCGATGAAGACGATGATGAACTGCTGACTGCCGTCAAGCGCTTGAGCAAGCAGCACCAGGTGTTGGTCGCAAGCTTGCGTGAGAGCGTCCTGGATACGACGCGACTATTGCCGGTGCAAACTTTGTCAGAGGCGTTGGCCTATTGCGGGACGGTCGAATACCTGAATTCGCGCGCAGCACTCCATGAGCGCTTGATCGCCCACGGAGTACCGGTAGTGGATGGGCAACCCGAGGCGTTGGGCCCCGAGTTGGTCACCCGGTACTTGAGCTGGAAAAAAGCAGGGACGATTTAACAACGCTCCAAGCGCAACCCATGCGGCATCAGGCAGACGCCGGCAACGGCTGAAAACTGAAGTACTGCCTCAATGCCTCCACCAGTTGCCCATACTCCGGGGGTGCCCGTTGCAGGCTGAACCCGGCGTCATAGTAGTGAGGAGTTGCGTCTTCATGACACCACAGGCAACACGCCCGCAGATCGATGACCTGCATGCACCCGCCGCTCGCGGGGATTTTCAGGCGCAAATCGAAATCCACGCCGATCATCATCGGCAACTGACTGATAAGCATCAGCCCGTCTTCGGAGACGTTGCCGAGATAGCCAATCGGCTTGTCGGTAATGCGGTTGAACACTTTCAGAAAATACGGCAGTTGATGCCGCTCGATCCGGCGGTCAGTGAACATGCTGAATTCGCTTTGCCAGGCCCTTAAGCAGGGCCGCACTAATGCTTCGGAACGGGCCGGCCTGATAGACAGGCGATGGGCGCGCTCTCCCCGATCCTGGTGCGACAGTCCATGAACCGCTGCCGCTTACTCCTGCCGATCACAGGTGTTACGTCGGTTTGCAGACAAGGCTCCAAACCGATCTATTCGACTATAGCTCACCGTCGCCGGCGAGCCAGCCACCAGATGAGAAACGTAATCAGAAGCGGGTTGGACGTACCGTCGCCGAACTTCGCAGCGGGTAGTGATTGAGTGCTTGCAAGGTTTCCAGGCGAGCCTGGGCGCGATACGCGTATTCGCTTTGCGGATACGAAGCAATGATGAACTGGTAGGTTTGCGCCGCATCGACAAACAGTTTTTGCCGTTCCAGACACAAACCGCGCAACATTGACACTTCTGGCCACACATAAGGCCGCGCGCGGCTGGCGCGTTCAACTTTGGAAAGCTCGAGCGTCACTTGCTCGCAATTACCACGGTCATAGGCGCTATAGGCAAGGTTCAAATGGTGGTTCATCGACCAACGGGTGCAGCCCACGACACTGAGGGCAAGGACGGCTATGAGCACGAATCGCATGGGAGTTCTCCTGACTTGAGCTCTGTATCGACCCGTGGACGAAAATCTTCAGGTGGCAGGTCAGCAAAAGTGTTCATTCAAAGAATCAAACGAATAAGTAGTGCACATGAACAATGACTACACCCCAAGAGCATAGTAGCCTCACTCAGCGCTTGAACTCAGGAGTCTTTGCATGTCCGTCCGTCGTACCAAAATCGTCGCCACCCTTGGCCCGGCCAGTAACTCGCCGGAAGTTCTCGAACAGCTGATCCTGGCTGGCCTGGACGTAGCCCGCCTGAACTTCTCCCACGGCACCCCCGACGAGCACAAGGCTCGCGCGAAGCTGGTGCGTGACCTCGCTGCCAAGCACGGCCGCTTCGTTGCCCTGCTGGGTGACCTGCAAGGCCCGAAAATCCGTATCGCCAAATTCGCCAACAAGAAGATCGAGCTGAAGATCGGTGATCAATTCACCTTCTCCACCAGCCATCCCCTGACCGAAGGCAACCAGCAAGTGGTCGGCATCGACTACCCGGACCTGGTCAAGGACTGCGGTGTAGGTGACGAGCTGCTGCTCGACGACGGCCGCGTGGTGATGCGCGTCGACACCGCCACCGCTACCGAACTGAACTGCACCGTGACCATCGGCGGCCCGCTGTCGGACCATAAAGGCATCAACCGTCGCGGTGGTGGCCTGACGGCACCGGCCCTGACCGAGAAAGACAAGGCAGACATCAAGCTCGCTGCCGAAATGCAGGTCGACTACCTCGCCGTGTCCTTCCCGCGCGACGCCGCCGACATGGAATACGCCCGTCAACTGCGCGACGAAGCCGGCGGTACCGCCTGGCTGGTGGCGAAGATCGAACGTGCCGAAGCCGTAGCCGACGACGAAACCCTCGACGGCCTGATCAATGCCTCCGACGCCGTAATGGTGGCCCGTGGTGACCTGGGCGTGGAAATCGGCGACGCCGAACTGGTGGGCATCCAGAAGAAAATCATTCTGCACGCGCGTCGCCACAACAAGGCCGTGATCGTGGCGACCCAGATGATGGAGTCGATGATCCAGAACCCGATGCCGACCCGCGCCGAAGTGTCCGACGTAGCCAACGCCGTGCTCGACTACACCGACGCCGTGATGCTCTCGGCCGAAAGTGCCGCCGGCCTGTACCCGCTGGAAGCTGTGCAAGCAATGGCGCGAATCTGCGTTGGCGCTGAAAAGCACCCAACCAGCAAGACCTCCAGCCACCGCATTGGCAAGGAGTTCCAGCGCTGCGACGAGAGCATCGCCCTGGCCACCATGTACACCGCCAACCACTTCCCGGGCGTGAAGGCGATCATCGCCCTGACCGAAAGTGGCTACACCCCGCTGATCATGTCGCGCATCCGTTCCTCGGTGCCGATCTATGCGTTCACTCCACACCGTGAAGCCCAGGCGCGCGCGGCGCTGTTCCGTGGCGTGTACACCATTCCATTCGATCCGGCTTCGCTGGCACCGAACGAAGTCAGCCAGAAGGCGATCGACGAACTGGTCAAGCGCGGCGTCGTACAGAAAGGCGACTGGGTCATCCTGACCAAGGGCGACAGCTACCACACCACCGGTGGCACCAACGGCATGAAGATCCTGCACGTTGGCGATCCGATGGTCTGAGTGACCGCTCGCTGAAAAACGAAAGCCCTGCCATGTGAATGGCGGGGCTTTTTTGTTTTGAAGATTAAAAGATCGCAGCCTGCGGCAGCTCCTACAGGGAACGCATTCCATTGTAGGAGCTGCCGCAGGCTGCGATCTTTTTTGGGTTCAATGCCGCCATTGCCTTGAGCTGTATCATCTCAACCACGGGGCAGGAACACGTCGGCCAGCAGTTGATTACGCGGCAGTCCTGCCAGGTACAGGCGCCGGGCGAAGGCGTCAACGCTATCGGGGGCTCCACAGACCAAGGCGAGGTTTTGCCGAGAGACAAGGCGCATTTGCGCCAATGCCGCTGGCAACCCGGCTGGGGTCCAGAGCTCGATACTGAGGTTCGGACGACTGGCTGCCATGGCTTGCAGGGGTTTGGCCAGATAATGCTCATTGGCATCATGGGCCAGGTGAATCACACGGATGGCACCCTGATGATCCTGACGCAATGCTTCGCGCAACACGCCAAACAATGGTCCCAGGCCGGTGCCGGCGGCCATTAGCCACAACGGCCGGGCATGCCAGTCCGGGTCGTAATGCAATGCCCCGCCCCGCAACTCGCCGAGGCGGACTGGATCGCCAATGCTCAGCTGACGCGCCGCGTCACTGAATTCACCTGGCAGGCGGCAATCGAGGTGGAACTCCAGGAAGCGGTCTTCCTCCGGCAGGCTGGCGAGGGAATACGGCCGCGCCACATTACCGGCCCACAACACCAGATGCTGACCTGCGCTATAGCGCAATGGACGCTGCGGGGTGAGGCGCAAGCGCAATACGCTGGCGCTCAACCAATCGACGGCCGCGACTTCGGCCGGGCTGCCATCCTGCTGCGGGTCGAAGGTGTGCACTTGCAAATCCTCGACCACCTGGCACTGGCATGCCAGCCGCCAGCCTTGCTGGCGCTGCTGCGCACTCAAGGCATCGGGCCGGCTGTCGCTCGGCAGCCCTTGCACGCATTGCACCAGGCACGCATGGCAACTGCCGGCACGACAGCTGTAAGGCACCGACACGCCGTTCTGATTCAGGGCATCAAGCAGATTACTGCCAACTGGCACCGACCATTGGCGGTCACCGACGCGCAACTCAGGCATCGACGTTTTCCCATGCTGCAGCGCAACGGTTGCGGCCGTCACGTTTGGCCCGATAAAGCGCCTGGTCAGCCCGCTGCAAGGCCTCGTCAAGATCATCACCCGGTAACAGCAGGGTCATGCCGGCGGACAGGCTGAGACTGCCGACTTTCAAGCCGATCAGCTCGACATCGATAAAGGCGAGGCGCAGCCGCTCGCAACAAGCGGTCAATCGACCGGCATCGCAATCAGGCAGCAACACCACAAACTCTTCTCCGCCGTAGCGCGCCAGGACATCACCGTCGCGCAGGCAGGCCGACGCCACGCCGGCAAATGCCTGCAATACCTGATCGCCAGCCGCATGGCCGTGAATATCGTTGATGCGCTTGAAGTGATCGAGGTCGATCAGCGCCAGGCCATGCACGACGCTGGCGTCCATGGCCTTGAGTTCGCGTGAAGCCAGGCGCAGGAAATGCCGGCGATTGAACAGTCCGGTCAACTCGTCGGTAGCGACCAGGTCCTCGAGCTGGCGCATCATCCCGCGCAACGTGTCCTGGTGCGCCTGCAAGGCGAAGCGGCGTTGACGCATGCGCAGGCGGGAGGCCTGGACGTAACGGGCGTACAGCTCAAGCCAGACCAGCACGATGAACAGTACGCATACCTGCAATGCGGCCAGCGCCGGGTCGGCCAGCTGGAAGTGGTAGCCCTCCCACAGCGTGATCGCGCTGAAACTGAAAAAGACCAGCAACGCACAGCGCGCAAATGCACGGCGCGACAGATGAAACAGCCCGAACAACAGAATCAGCACGTAGAACACCAGAAACGCGCCACGAGCCTCATCCAGATTGGCAATCAGCCAGGTTTGCCAACCCAGCCCCAGCAGCACCTGCGTCTCGGTCAGGCTGGGGTCGGAAAAACGCAGGTTGCAGCCGCTGTAAAACACTACGAACAACGCCGCCTGGCTGATGACCACCAGCCCACTGCCGACGGCGACGTTGGCCAGCGACTCATCGTAGTGGCCGGTAAAAAACGCCAGCCACAGCAGTAGCAGGGCCAGGGCGTAGGTGCCGGCTGCGAGGGAAAAACGTTTGAGCAACAGGCGCTGGATGGCGTTATGGGTCAATCGTTGACTCACCCTATGAAAGGAGACTGACAGAGCGTCCTACTCTACAGACCGAATGTCACTTTAGTGGTGCGGCCGATAAATAACCATTCAATTTTCGGGTGACACAATTTCACTGTGAGCTGCCGCAGGCTGCGATCTTTTGATCTTGATCTTAAAAACAAAATCAAAAGATCGCAGCCTTCGACAGCTCCTACGGGGATCGGGCACGACAATCAGACCAAGGTTTGACCGCCGGCGCGTGTACCTGCCTTTGATGCGCGGTATACTGCCGCGCCTTTTTAGCGTCGCGCCAGCATGCCCGGCGTGCCTTGAAAGGTGCTTGCAACCGACCGAAGTACCCAAGCTGCAAGCACCTTATTGAATGTTCCCGTCTTTTAGAGGAGCGCGACTCATGACCGTGATCAAGCAAGACGACCTGATTCAGAGCGTTGCCGACGCCCTGCAGTTCATTTCCTATTACCACCCCGTGGATTTCATCCAGGCGATGCACGAAGCCTACCTGCGCGAAGAATCGCCAGCGGCCCGTGACTCCATGGCGCAGATCCTGATCAACTCGCGGATGTGCGCCACCGGCCACCGCCCGATCTGCCAGGACACCGGCATCGTCACCGTTTTCGTTCGCGTAGGCATGGACGTACGTTGGGATGGCGCCACCATGGGCCTGGACGACATGATCAACGAAGGCGTGCGCCGGGCTTACAACCTGCCGGAAAACGTCCTGCGCGCCTCGATCCTCGCCGACCCGGCGGGCGCTCGTAAAAACACCAAGGACAACACCCCGGCCGTCATCCACTACTCCATCGTTCCGGGTAACACCGTGGAAGTGGACGTGGCAGCCAAGGGTGGCGGTTCCGAGAACAAGTCGAAAATGGCCATGCTCAACCCGTCCGACTCGATCGTCGACTGGGTGCTCAAGACCGTTCCGACCATGGGTGCCGGCTGGTGCCCACCGGGCATGCTCGGCATCGGCATCGGCGGCACCGCCGAGAAAGCCGCGGTGATGGCCAAGGAAGTGTTGATGGAGTCCATCGACATTCACGAGCTTAAGGCCCGCGGCCCGCAGAACCGCATCGAAGAAATGCGCCTGGAGCTGTTCGAGAAGGTCAACCAGCTGGGCATCGGCGCCCAGGGCCTCGGCGGCCTGACCACCGTGCTCGACGTGAAGATCATGGATTACCCGACCCACGCCGCCTCGTTGCCGGTGTGCATGATCCCGAACTGCGCCGCTACCCGTCACGCGCACTTCGTGCTCGACGGTTCTGGCCCGGCATCCCTGGAAGCGCCACCTTTGGACGCCTACCCGGAAATCGTCTGGGAAGCGGGTCCGTCGGCCCGTCGCGTCAACCTCGACACCCTGACCCCGGAAGAAGTGCAGAGCTGGAAGCCGGGCGAAACCGTCCTGCTCAACGGCAAGATGCTTACCGGTCGCGACGCTGCGCACAAGCGCATGGTCGAGATGCTGAACAAGGGTGAAACCCTGCCGGTGGACCTGAAGGGTCGCTTCATCTATTACGTCGGCCCGGTCGATCCGGTGCGCGAAGAAGTGGTAGGCCCGGCTGGCCCGACCACCGCCACGCGCATGGACAAGTTTACCCGTCAGATTCTCGAGCAAACCGGCCTGCTGGGCATGATCGGCAAATCCGAGCGCGGCCCGACCGCAATCGACGCGATCAAGGACCACAAGGCCGTTTACCTGATGGCAGTGGGCGGCGCGGCTTACCTGGTGGCGCAAGCGATCAAGAAATCCCGCGTGGTGGCATTCGCCGAACTGGGCATGGAAGCGATCTACGAGTTCGACGTGAAAGACATGCCAGTGACTGTCGCAGTCGACAGCAAGGGCGAGTCGGTACACATCACCGGTCCTGCCATCTGGCAGCAAAAGATCAGTGAAAGCCTGGCGGTGGAAGTGCAGTAAGCTGCACTGAAACCCCAACAAACCGGCCGGTCGGCAACGACCCGCCGGTTTTTTTTGGCTGGTAACAAACTGAAACGCCTGGGATCGACCATCACGGTAAAACCAGCGCCAGCGCATGGGTACCGGCGAGAGATGACTGCCCTCCACATGGTATTGTGCTCCCCCTCATTTTTTCCTGTTGTCCACTGCATGCCGCTGACTTCCCGATCCCTGCGCCTGGCGCTGTACACCGTGCTGATCATCGCCGGTGCCGCCATTGCTGCCACCCTGGCCATGCGCCACACCGTGCGCCAGTCCCTGGTTGAAGATGCGGCCCGTGCCAATCAGCAATTGGCGCTGTATGCCACATCCCTGCACACCCTGATCGAACGCTACCGCGCCCTGCCCTCGGTGCTGGCGCTGGACCCGCAGCTGCGTGACGCGCTCAAAGGCCCGGTCAACCCAGAGCAACAGGACGTGCTGAACCGCAAGCTGGAAAAGATCAATGGCGCCGCCGAGTCCTCGACCCTGGAACTGCTCGATCGCACCGGTCTCGCCGTGGCAGCAAGCAACTGGCGCTTGCCCAGCAGTTACGTCGGCCACAATTATGGCTTTCGCCCTTACTTCAACCAGACCCGCACCCAGGGCACCGGGCGTTTTTATGCCGTGGGGGTGACCAGCGGGATACCGGGCTACTTCTTGTCCAGTGCCGTGACCAACGACGACGGGCAGTTTCTCGGAGCCATGGTAGTGAAGCTCGAATTTCCCGAGCTGGAACGCGAATGGCGCCAGGGCAGCGACACGCTGCTGGTCAGCGATGCGCGCGGCATCATCTTCATCGCCAATCAGCCGGGTTGGCGCTATCGCCAATTGAAACCGTTGAGCGACAGCGACCTTGCCGAGCTCAAGGCCACCCGCCAATACGACAAGCAGCCGCTGACGCGGCTCGACTATCAATCGTTGCGCCGCTTCGACGACAACAGCGAACTGGCGCGGGTCGACGGTCCGGACGGCAAGACGGATTACCTGTGGGAATCCCTGCCGCTGGCCGCCGAGGGCTGGACGCTGCACCTGCTGCGTCGTCCGCAAGTAGCATTCGAAGACAGTCGCAACGCCGCCCTCGCCGCAGCCGGCCTGTGGCTGACACTGGTGTTTCTGCTGCTGTTCCTCAATCAGCGCTGGCGCCTGGCAAAAATGCGCCAGCGTAGTCGCGAAGAGCTCGAACAGCTGGTGGAAGAGCGTACCCGCGACCTGCGCACCGCCCAGGACGGTCTGGTGCAATCGGCCAAACTCGCGGCCCTCGGCCAGATGTCGGCGGCGCTGGCCCATGAAATCAATCAACCACTGACCGCCCAGCGCATGCAGCTGGCGACGCTGCGACTGTTGCTCGACCACGGCCGGGTCGACGACGCCTACAAGGCTCTCAAGCCGGTGGATGACATGCTGACGCGCATGGCCACCCTCACCGGCCACCTGAAAACCTTCGCCCGCAAAAGCCCCAGCGGTTTGCGCGAACGCCTGGACCTGGCATCGGTGGTGGACCAATCGCTTGAGCTGCTCGACACTCGCCTGCGCGACGAACAGGTCAGCACCGTGCTGCACCTGGCGCGCCCGGCGTGGGTGCGCGGCGACGCAATTCGCCTGGAGCAAGTGTTGATCAATCTGCTACGCAACGCTCTGGATGCGATGCAGGACAAACCCTGCAAACGCCTGGAAATCCGCCTGGAAGCCGACGAACAACTGTGGCGCCTGAGCGTCATCGACAACGGCGGCGGCATCGCCGAAGAAAACCTGTCGAAGGTCTTCGATCCCTTTTTCACCACCAAACCGGTGGGTGATGGCCTGGGCATCGGTCTGGCCGTATCCTTTGCCATCGTTCACGAATCGGGAGGACGCCTGAGCGCCGATAATCACGACAACGGCGCGGTGTTCACACTCACCTTGCCCATCGATCCGGAGGCTCCTGGCACATGCTCAATTCAGTGATGGTGGTCGACGACGAAAGCAGCATCCGCAGCGCCGTCGAGCAGTGGTTGGGCCTGTCGGGTTTCCAGGTGCAACTGTTCAGCCGCGCCGACGAATGCCTGGCGCAACTGCCCGCGCATTACCCCGGAGTGATCCTCAGCGACGTGCGCATGCCCGGCATGTCCGGGCTGGAACTGCTGGCTGAAGTCCAGCGCCGCGATGCCGACTTGCCGGTGATTCTGCTGACCGGCCATGGCGACGTGCCGATGGCTGTCGATGCGATGCGCGATGGCGCTTACGACTTCCTGGAAAAACCCTTCAGCCCGCAAACCCTGCTTGGCAGCCTGCACCGCGCGCTGGACAAGCGCCGGCTGGTGCTGGAAAACCGCGCCTTGCACGAGCAGGCCGACAACCGCGCCAAACTCGACGCGACGCTGCTGGGTGTGTCCCGTGGCTTGCAGACGCTACGTCGCCAGGTTCTTGATTTGGCGGCGTTGCCGGTCAACGTATTGATCCGCGGTGAAACCGGTAGCGGCAAAGAACTGGTTGCCCGCTGCCTGCACGATTTCGGGCCGCGCGCCGATAAACCCTTCGTCGCCTTGAATTGCGCGGCCATCCCCGAACAATTGTTCGAAGCAGAACTGTTTGGCCACGAAAGCGGCGCATTCACCGGTGCCCAAGGCAAGCGCATCGGCAAACTCGAATACGCCGATGGCGGCACGTTGTTTCTCGATGAAATCGAAAGCATGCCCCTGGCCCAGCAAGTGAAATTGCTGCGGGTGCTACAGGAGCAGAAGCTTGAGCGCTTGGGCTCGAACCAGAGTATTCGAGTGGATTTGCGCATCATCGCCGCAACCAAGCCGGACTTGCTCGACGAAGCACGGGCCGGACGTTTCCGCGAGGACCTGGCTTACCGTTTGAACGTCGCCGAATTGCGCCTGCCACCGCTGCGTGACCGTCGCGAAGACATTCCGTTGTTGTACGAGGCCTTTGCCCAAAGTGCTGCAGAGCGACTGGGGCGAACCTTTGCGCCGTTGAGCGGGCCCCAGTTGAGCCATCTGTTGAGTCACGACTGGCCAGGCAATGTGCGCGAACTGGCAAACGTAGCCGAGCGCCAGGTGTTGGGGCTTGGCGAGCCTGTGCCGGCGGGCATCGAGCCGGGACAGTCACTGGCAGCGCAGCAGGAAGCGTTTGAAGCGCAGTGCCTGCGCGCAGCATTGACCCGGCACAAGGGTGATGTGAAGGCGGTGCTTGAAGAACTGCAGCTGCCGCGCCGGACGTTCAATGAAAAGATGCAGCGGCATGGGCTTAACCGAGAGATGTTTCTCGGTGAATGATCGTTCCCACGCTCTGCGTGGGAATGCCTCGACGGACGCTCCGCGTTCGGCTTTTGGGACGCAGAGCGTCCCTGGCTGCATTCCCACGCGGAGCATGGGAACGATCAAAGCGTTAAGCGGTTTTTCGCTCACACCCTCTCCAGAATAAGCGGATTTCCGCTCACTCAAACCTCAATCCCCCTCTAAACCGGCCCTCTCCCTCTTGGCACAGCTCCTGCTATAGCCCCCGCAGGCTGCGTTTATGCGCGCTCCACATAAAATAATTAAATGAAGGATCCTTCAATGGATAACTCCAATACCCTGCCCCGTGGGTCGGTTGCCGCGCCGGCAAAAGAACGAACCACTTCCAGCCGTATCAAATCTATCTTCAGCGGTTCTGTCGGCAACATGGTCGAGTGGTATGACTGGTACGTCTACGCCGCTTTCTCGCTCTATTTCGCCAAGACCTTTTTCCCCAAAGGCGACACCACCGCACAACTGCTGAATACCGCTGCGATTTTCGCCGTGGGTTTCCTGATGCGCCCGATCGGCGGGTGGCTGATGGGCCTGTACGCTGACAAAGTCGGACGCAAGAAAGCCCTGATGGCCTCGGTGTACCTGATGTGCTTCGGTTCGCTCCTGATCGCCCTGAGCCCGGGCTATGAAATCATCGGTATCGGTGCGCCGATCCTGCTGGTGTTCGCCCGCTTGCTGCAAGGCCTGTCGGTCGGTGGCGAATACGGCACCTCCGCTACTTACCTGAGCGAGATGGCGACCAAGGAACGTCGCGGTTTCTACTCCAGCTTCCAGTACGTGACCCTGATCTCCGGTCAACTCATAGCACTGGGTGTACTGATCGTCCTGCAGAACGTACTGACCACCGAAGAGCTATACGCCTGGGGCTGGCGCATCCCGTTCGCGATCGGCGCGCTGTGTGCCGTGGTCGCGCTGTACCTGCGCCGTGGCATGGAAGAAACCGAGTCGTTCACCAAGAAAGAAAAGGCCAAGGAAAGCGCGATGCGCACCCTGATGCGCCATCCGAAAGAGCTGATGACCGTGGTTGGCCTGACCATGGGCGGGACCCTGGCGTTCTACACCTACACCACCTACATGCAGAAATACCTGGTGAACACCGTCGGCATGAGCATTTCCGACTCCACCACCATCTCTGCCGCCACGCTGTTCCTGTTCATGTGCCTGCAGCCAATCATCGGTGGCCTGTCGGACAAGATCGGCCGACGTCCGATCCTGATCGCCTTTGGCGTACTGGGCACGATTTTCACCGTGCCGATCCTCACCACCTTGCACACCATCACGACCTGGTGGGGCGCGTTCTTCCTGATCATGGCGGCACTGATCATCGTCAGCGGCTACACCTCGATCAACGCGGTGGTCAAAGCCGAGCTGTTCCCGACCGAAATCCGCGCCTTGGGCGTAGGCCTGCCGTATGCCCTGACCGTGTCGATCTTCGGCGGCACCGCTGAATACATCGCGCTGTGGTTCAAGAGCATTGGCATGGAAACCGGTTACTACTGGTATGTCACGGCGTGCATCGCCGTGTCCCTGCTGGTGTACGTCACCATGAAAGACACCCGCAAGCATTCGCGGATCGTCACTGACTGACAGTCGCATCGAGGTCGGTCATACCGGCCTCTTCGCGATCAGGCTCGCTCCCACAAGGGCTGATTCACTCGGATCCATTGTGGGAGCGAGGCTTGCCCGCGAAGGGGACGCCTCGGTATCAAGTCAACTCGACTGCCGCCCGATTCCCGTACGTGTTCTGCGCGTACGAAGCCCCCGCAATCATCACCACCAGAATCCCCGCCAGCACCAGCGTCGAACCAATGGTGCCAAAGTCCAGCCCACCCTTTTCATGTGGCTTGGTCAGGAAATCACCCAATGTCGCGCCGAACGGCCGGGTGAGCACGAACGCCACCCAGAACAACAGCACCGACGAAATCTTCGTGAAGTATTTGAGCAGCACGACCAACGCAATGGTCGAGCCGATCAATAGCGCGCCACCGGCAAAGCCAAGCCCCGAGTCATCAGCCAGGTAATCGCCAAGCGCGGTGCCCAGGGTCTTGGAAAACAGAATCGCCATCCAATGGATTAATCACGAGTTAATGCCCGACCGCCATCCTGAGTTTGCCTGATCGGTTAAATGCGATGCGTTCACTAGTCTCTGAAAGCAGTAAAGCCTCACGGCCTTAACATCTACTTAATCGATTGTTTTTAGCATTATTTTGCGCTTTTTAATCAGTTTAATTGGCGTAGCATGAAACCCATGCCCGAGAGACAAAACGCCAAAGAACCTGGAGAAATGAAATGAAAACCAAACTGTTCCTCGCCATCGCCCTGTCCGTACTGGCCGCCAACACCTTCGCTGCCGACGGTTACGACCGCACTGGTTCCGCTGTTGCAGCAGACGGCTATGACCGCACGGGTTCCGCTACCGTCGCCGCAGATGGCTACGACCGCACCGGCGGCGCCACTGTCGCTGAAGATGGTTACGACCGCACTGGCGGTGCTTCCGTCAGCTAATCCGCAAGATTGGCACCAAAGCCCGGCTTCGGCCGGGCTTAGTCATTTCTGGAGCACAGCAAAAACATGCGCACTGTCACAACACCTGTAGGAGCTGCCGCAGGCTGCGATCTTTTGATTTCCAACGGCAAGATCAAAAGATCGCAGCCTGCGGCAGCTCCTACGAGATGTTTATTGGCTGGAAAAATAGTGCCGGTCCCAGCACCATGACCGCCTATCGAAAGCCCCAGGATTTTTCTCCATGCCCGATGACATCCACTACTACGAACCCGCCAATGGCCACGGCCTGCCCCACGACCCGTTCAACGCGATCGTCGGCCCGCGCCCCATCGGCTGGATTTCTTCACAGGATGGCGAAGGCCGCTTGAACCTGGCGCCCTACAGCTTTTTCAACGCCTTCAACTACATCCCGCCGATCATTGGATTTTCCAGCGTCGGGCGCAAAGACAGCCTGAACAACATTGAACAGACGGGTGAATTCGCCTGGAACCTCGCCACCCGGCCACTGGCCGAGCAGATGAACCAGAGCAGTGCCATGGTCGGACCGCAGGTCAACGAGTTCGAACTGGCAGGCCTGACCACCGTCCCCTCGAAAGTCATTCAGGTGCCACGGGTCGCCGAAAGCCCGGTGTCTTTCGAATGCAAGGTCACCCAGATTATTCAGCTGCAGCGGGCGGACGGAAATGTGGTGCCGAGCTGGCTGATTCTCGGCGAAGTCGTCGCCGTGCATATCGCCAAGTGGCTATTGAAGGATGGGGTGTACGACACCGCCGCGGCAGAACCGATTCTGCGCGGCGGCGGGCCGGCGGATTATTTCCAGCTGGGGCCTGAGGCATTGTTCAAGATGTATCGCCCGGGGGCGGTGAAGTGATTACCAGAGCAGGTCGGTGTTTTCCTTGACGTCCTTGAGGCGAGTCAGCTCCTTCGCGGCCGCATCATCGGCCTCGTGAGCTGTCTTGAAGGTCTGGCCTTCCAACACTTTGTGAAAACGCGGGGCGCCGGAACCACCCAATGCCTTGACTGCGATTGCGGCGTGGTAGCCACCCTCGC
The DNA here is from genome assembly GCF_058795195.1 of Pseudomonas sp. GW823-FHT06B06. Lineage (NCBI taxonomy): Bacteria > Pseudomonadati > Pseudomonadota > Gammaproteobacteria > Pseudomonadales > Pseudomonadaceae > Pseudomonas > Pseudomonas sp. GW823-FHT06B06. Next base: position 86,502 of record NZ_JBXAHO010000005.1, read on the forward strand.
CCGGTACTACAGCTGAAACGGCTTCGAAGTGTTCAAAGGCTTTGCGTGCCATGTCGCGCATCCTGGCTAGTTGAGAATGCTGCCATTAAACCCTCAACCGGCCAGTTTGTGTACCGCTGCCCCGGACTGTCGCAACGCCTGCGTCGCCGACACGTCCTTGAAGGTGTGAAAATCCAGGCTGTCGACCACCAGTTCCTGCACCAGCTCGGCAAAAACCTCCATGGCCGGCGTGCTGAAGTACGCGTTCATGGCCTGCTGGTTGACCCAAAAACCGGACACCAGCCACAACTGCGGATCGCATTGCGACTGCTGCAAGGCGAAGCTCAGGCAGCCTGGTGCGGCCCGCGACGGCTCGATCAGCGCGCTCAGGCGCACTCCCAGTTCTTGAGAACGCCCCGGGCGTGCCCGGACAAAGGCCATATGACTGACGGGGATCTGCTTTGACATGTTCAACCCTCCCGGGGAGTCGCGAGGCAGCCAGCGGAACGGGCTGCGACAGGATCCAAGGTTAAAGGCCGATGTGCCTGTGTCGTTAGTCGATTCCTGCCGGCGCGTTGCACAATCCTGCGAACGTGCATGAACTGGCTGTAACAACATGGAAAATCCTGTCACGGTTCTGCCATGCGAGTTTCAAGCAAGTTTTCCCGTCTGCATCCCGCATTGCCCGTGCACGGAAACAACCCCGTGCAGAATCAGGCAAGCATCTGGCAGGATGTGTCTACCGCTGTTGCTTGCACAAACATATGCTCTGCCCCATCACCCATGCCTTGCCGAGGATGCCTTGCATGTCGTCTCTCGATCACTTTTCACACCCGCCGCAAACCCCGCTGGACACCGACATGGAAAAGCAGCGCACGGAACTGGCGGCGATCATCCGTCGCAACACTGCCGAAGATGGCAGTTATGCCACTGCCATCGGCTCACTGTTCATGTCGCGCCACAGCCAGTCCCACGAGTTCGCCCCGGTACTGGCGCAACCAGCGCTGTGCATCATGGCCCAGGGACGCAAAGAAGTTCAGCTGGCTAACGAGTATTTCAATTACGACCCGCTGAACTACCTGGTGGTCTCGGTCTCGATGCCGCTGAGCGGGCGGGTGGTCAATGTCTCGACCGAGGAACCGATCCTGGCCTTGCGGCTGGACATTGACCCCGCGGAGATCACCGCGCTGATCGCCGACGCCGGTCCCCTCGGCGTACCCACCCGGCCAACCGGACGCGGGTTGTATGTCGAACGTCTCGACAGCGCAATGCTCGACGCCGTGCTGCGCCTGGCGCGATTGCTCGACACGCCGAAAGACATCACCATGCTCGCGCCGCTGATTCGTCGGGAAATTCTCTACCGGTTATTACGCAGCAAGCAGGGGCATCGGCTGTATGAAATTGCCATTGCCAACAGTCAGAGTCATCGCATCAGCCAGGCGATCAAGTGGCTCAACAGCAACTATGAGCAGCCGCTGCGTATCGATGACCTGGCCAAAGAAGTGAACTTGAGCGTGTCGACGTTGCATCACCGCTTCAAAGCGATGACGGCAATGAGTCCGTTGCAGTATCAAAAGCAGCTACGCCTGCAGGAGGCGCGGCGCTTGATGCTGGCCGAAGGGCTGGAGGCTTCGGCGGCGGGGTATCGGGTCGGCTATGAAAGCCCTTCGCAATTCAGCCGGGAGTACAGCCGGTTGTTCGGCGCGCCGCCGTTGCGGGACCTGGCGCGGTTGCGCCTGAGTGTCTAGCTGAGATTTGTGTGGGGTGTGCCGGCCCTTTCGCGAGCAGGCTCGCTCCCACATTTGATCTTTGGTGTTAACAAATGCTGTGTTCACAGAAGATCCACTGTGGGAGCGAGCCTGCTCGCGAAGAGGCCAGTACAGTCAGGCGCCGAGTACGCGGCAAGCCTCTGCCGGCAATGTCACCGACACCGGATGCCCAACGCTCAAGCCAAACCCCTGGCACGGTGTACTCAGCGCGGTAAACGACACCCCGGAACACTCCACCGTAGTCTCGATGGTCGCGCCGATATCGCGCACGAAGGTCACCTTGCCCAGCAAGCGGTTACCCGCCGTGGCTTGCGGCGCCGACAGTTGCAGGTCTTCCGGGCGAATCAGCATCTTCACTTTTTCACCGACCACAATGCTGCTGCAGATTGGCACTTGCAACGCATCGCCGCCCGGCAGGCTGACCTTGCCGTCGCCCAGCGCCGTGGCTGGGAAGATGTTGCCCGAGCCGATGAAGTCCGCGACAAACTCGTTGGCCGGGTGGCGGTAGATTTCGATCGGCGTACCCACCTGCTGCACCTTGTGCTCGCCCAGCACGACAACGATATCAGCCATGGTCATGGCCTCGCGCTGGTCGTGGGTCACCATGATGGTGGTGATGTTCAGACGCTGTTGCAACTGACGGATTTCCACCTGCATCGACTCACGCAGCTTGGCGTCCAGCGCCGACAGCGGCTCGTCGAGCAACAGGATTTTCGGGTGGTTGGCAATCGCCCGGGCAATCGCCACGCGTTGCCGTTGGCCGCCGGAGAGTTTCGCTACCGGGCGATCGATCATCGCTTGCAGCTGAATCAACTCCAGCAACTCCACCACCCGCGCCTGCTGGTCAGCCTTGCTGACCCCGCGCAGTTTCAGTGGATAGGCGATGTTTTCCCCCACGGTCATGTGCGGGAACAACGCCAGGGACTGGAACACCATGCCGAAATTACGCAGGTGCGCCGGGGTATGGCCGATGTCCTCGCCGTCCAGGCGAATCTCGCCACCGCTCAGGGTTTCCAGGCCGGCGATCATGCGCAGCAAGGTGGTTTTGCCGCAACCGGACGGGCCCAGGAAACACACCAGCTTGCCCTCGGGCAAATGCAGGTTCACATCTTTTACCGCGCAGGCCGAGCCGTAATATTTCTCGACGTTTTCCAGAATCAGACCAGACATAAGAATCACCTCAAGAAATCAGAACGAAACGCCACCTTCACCGACCAGCTTCTCCAGCGCCCAGATCAGGACGAAGTCGATCAGCACGATCAGCACGGCAAACGAAAATACGGTTGGATCGAGCGACGACACGGTGCGGCTGTACATCCAGATCGGCACGGTCATCACATCGATGGTGTAGAGGAAATAGGTCACGGTGAACTCGTTGAACGAGACGATGAACGCCAGCAACATGCCTGCCAGGATCCCCGACTTCATCAACGGCACCACCACGTCGACAATCGCCCGTAGCGGCGAAGCACCTAGCATTTGCGCGGCTTCTTCGACTTCGCTGCCGATCGAGAGCATGGCCGCCGTGCAGTTCTTCACCACGAACGGCAGTGCCAGGATCACGTGGGCGATCACCAGCCGCGAAGTGGTCATCTGGAACGGCAGGCTGTCGAACACCAGCAGCAACGCCAGGCCCAGCACCACCATCGGGAACACCAGGGGCAGCGACATCAATTGCAGCGCCACGGCCTTGCCACGGAACTCGCAACGGGTCAGGGCATAGGCCGCCGGCACGGCGATGATGGTCGCGAAGACCATGGTCAGGCACGACACCATCAGGCTGGTGGTCATGGCCTTGCCCAGGCTCAGCACATCGCTGGAGTCCGGCGACACGAAGGTGTGCCAGGCTGCCTTGTACCATTGCAGGCTATAGCTGCTGGGCGGGAAGTCGAGGTTCGACGCGCCGCTGAACGACATCACGATCATGGTCAGGATCGGCAATACCGCCAGCAGCAGGATGAAGCCCGAAAGGATGCCGGCAAACTTGCCGGTCTCGCCGGGCAACAGCCCATATCGCTTCTTGGTCAGGGTGCTCATTGGGAAGCCTCCAGCATGCGCCGACGACGGCCAGTGATGAATTCGGACAAGGTCATGATCGCCAGGGTGGTGACGATCAGCACCACGCCGGCGGCGGACGCGGCGGGCCAGTTCATCAGCGGGGCGATCTGGTCATGCACCATCACCGCCAGCATCGGCACGCGTCGACCACCGAGCAGCAGCGGCACCACGAAGCTGCTGGCGTTGTAGGCAAACACCAGCGTCGCGCCGGTGATGATCCCCGGCAGGCTCATAGGCAAGACCACTTGGCGGAACACCTGGAAACGACTGGCGCCGAGGGTGGCGGCTGCTTCTTCGTAGCTGCGGGCGACGCCGCGCATGGCGCTGGCAATCGGCAGCACGGCCAGCGGGAAGGCGGTTTGCACCAGGCCCATCAACACGCCGTTCTGGTTGTACAACAGCATGATCGGGCGCTTGATCAGGCCCAGGCCCATCAGTGCCTGGTTGAGCATGCCGCCGGGACCGAGAATCACCAGCCAGCCGTAGCTTTGCAGCAGCAGGTTGACCAGCAACGGCAACAGCACTGCGGCGAGAAAGATCCGCCGCACAAACGGCGAAGTCAGGCGCGACATGGTGTAGGCCACCGGGATCGCCAGTATCACCGCGATCACCGCGCTGATCAGCGCCAGGCGCAGGGTCAGCATCAGCGATTTAAGGTAGTAGGGTTCGAGCAATTGGGCGTAGCTGGCTAGGCTGAACCCGGACCATTCCGCGCCTTTGGTGCCCACGCTCATGCGCAGCACCAGCAGGCTGGCGGCAATCAGTACGCCAAGAAACAGCATCGACGGCGTGAGGAAAAACCAGGCACGGGCCGTCGGCGAAACACCCCGGTTCGGGCGCGGCTCAGCGACACTGACCGAATGGGTCAAAGGTTGGTGTTCCATAGCAAAGGTCTCGTCAATGGAAAGCAGCTGAAACACAGATCTTCCAGACACATCATTCCCTTGTGGGAGCGAGCCTGCTCGCGAAAGCGATTTGTCAGTCGACATCAATGGTGAATGTCAGACCGCATTCGCGAGCAGGCTCGCTCCCACAGGGGATCTTCAGTGGTCGAAGATCAGGAAGAAAAGATTTCCGTGTAACGACGAATCCATTGGTCATGCACGGTGGCCAGGAAGGCGTTGTCGTGCATGATCGCCTTCTCGGCAATCTGCTCCGGGGTGAGAATGTACGGGCTCTTGCGCGCTTCGGCGGAGATGATCGCCTTGGCGTTGACCGGGCCGTTGTAGATGTCTTCAGCCATCTTGCCCTGCACCAGCGGGTCCAGGGAGTGGTTGATGAAGGCGTAGGTCAGGTCGGTATCGCCCGGACGATTCTTCGGCATCACCGAGAGCATCAGGTCGGTGTAGAAACCTTCCTTCATGCCGAAGGTGGCGCCCAGACCGTAGTTCGGATCGCGGATCTGTTTCGGGAAAAACGCCGGGGCGTACAGGCCGCCCATGTCCAGGGAGCCAGTGCGGAACAGCTCGGCAATCTGGTTCGGGTTCTCGCCCAGGGTCACCACACGATCCTTGAGCTCGGCGAGTTTCTTGAAGCCCGGCTCGATGTTGTGCTCGTCACCACCGGCCAGTTTGGCGGCGATGATGATCAGGTCCATGGCCTCGGTCCAGTTCGGCGGCGGCAGGAAGATGTTCGGCGACAGGTCGGCGTCCCACAGGGCGGCATAGCTGTCCGGTGCCTGCTTGATGGTGCGCGTGCTGTAGACCAGGCTGTTGCACCAGAGCAGGTAGCCGATACCGTGGCCATTGGCGCCGGTGCGGTATTTCTCCGGTACGTCGACCAGGTTGGGGATGCGGTTGAGGTCGGGCTTTTCCAGCAGGTTGGCGGCGGCCAGGCCTTCGGCACCGACGCCGGCCAGGGTGATGATGTCGTACTGCGGACGATCACCACCGGCCTTGAGTTTGGCGACCATTTCCGAGGTACTGCCGGTGCGGTCGGCGATGACCTTGCAGCCGTACTTGTCTTCGAAGGTCGCGGCGATGTTGCGCAGTGCGGCCAGGCCGGTATCGTCGGACCAGGTCAGCAGGCGCAGGGTCTTGCCTTGAAAGCGGGTGTCGCTGGCGTTGGCCTTGACGAACGGCAGGCTCATGGCCGCCGCGGCAACCGAGGCTACGCCCACGGTCTTGATGAATTGACGTCTGTTCAGATCATGCTCGCCCATTACGGACTCCCTTTGTTTTTGTAGGTATAAGGCAGGTCGAAACTGTTGCATCCGCGCAGCCGGTTCAGCGTTTACCCCTCGTATGTTCGGGGGCTTTACTGAGCCAGCGGGTTCATCCTGAGGTCGTGTAAAACACCTGACTATCGATAAAAATTCATTGAAGCCATGACGTCGGCGCATGCCTCACTGTAGGAGCGAGCATGCTCGCTCCTACGGGAGAGGCATCAGACAGCGCGAATCACGTGCTTGATTTCCTGGAAAGCCTGCAAGCCCCATGGCCCCAATTCGCGGCCGATACTGCTCTGCTTGTAGCCACCCCAGGCGGTCTGCGGGAAGATCACTTGCGGCGCATTGATCCACACGAGCCCCGCCTGCAAAGCGTTGGCGACGCGATCCGCCGTTTCTGCGTTACGCGTAACCACGCTGGCGACCAGACCAAACTGGCTGTCGTTGGCCAGGGCAATCGCTTCAGCCTCAGAGGCGAAACGACGCACGCAAATCACCGGGCCGAAAATCTCTTCGCACCACAGCGCACTGTCGAGGGGCACATCAGTGAAAACGGTCGGCTGCAAAAAATATCCACGCGGCAGGTCTGCAGGACGATTGCCGCCGCAAACCAGTTTGGCACCAGCGCTCAAACCGCGATCGATGTGGCCGAGCACGCGCTGGTACTGCGCCTGATTGACCAGCGTGCCCATCTCCACGTTCGGGTCGAACGGGTCGGCCACACGAATGGCTTCGGCGCGGACCTTCACACGACGGAGGAACTCATCGGCCAGCTCATCGGCAACCAGCACGCGGCTGGTCGCGGAGCACATCTGCCCGGCGTTGAAGAAACCGCCACCGCAGGCCACTTCCACCGCCAGGTCGAGATCGGCATCGGCCAGCACCAGCAAGGAAGATTTGCCGCCCAGTTCCAGGCTCACGCCCTTGACGGTTTCCGCTGCCCGCTGCATGACCTGCACACCGACCGCGTTGCTGCCGGTGAACGACACCTTGGCGATGCGCGGGTCTGCCGACAACGGTGCGCCAACGGCCAGGCCAGTGCCGCACACCAGGTTGAACACACCAGCAGGCAAGCCGGCCTGGGCAATGATCCTCGCCAGTTCCAGCTCCGGCAGCGGCGTTACTTCCGAGGGTTTGAGCACCACGCTGCAACCGGCGGCCAGGGCCGGGGCGAGTTTCCACGCAGTGGTGACCATCGGGAAGTTCCACGGCACGATCAGGCCGACCACACCGCAAGGTTCACGGCGCAGGCGCGCACTGAAATCGTCGGTCGGCAGCTCTACCGGGCTGTCCTGTTTCGCGTCCAGACCTTCAGCCAGGCCGGCGTAATATTCGAACGTGGCGATCACGTCATCAACGTCGATGGCTGCTTCGAACAATGGCTTGCCGTTGTTGCTCGACTGCAAGTGCATCAACTGGTCGCGACCGGCCTGCACACCCGCAGCGATTTTGCGCAGGATCGCGCCACGTTCGGCGCCGGTGGTCTTCGACCAGTCGGCAAAGGCTTTGCTCGCTGCGCTGACCGCCTGATCGACGGCGCGCTCATCGCCGCCATTCACCGTGGTCAACAACGCTTCGGTCGCCGGGTTGATCACGCGCAAGTGTTCCTTGCCCGCCGACCATTTACCGTCGATGAAAAGGCCATCCAAAGTCGTCGGAAAAGTCGTGGAAAAGCTCATTTCGACACCGCCTTCGTCCACGCGGCCTGATCGATTTCAATCAGGGTCGGGCCCTGGCGATCGGTGGCAACACGCAATGCCGTACGCAATTGTTCAACACCATTGACGGCCTCGGCTGCACAACCCAATGCCTTGGCTACACCGATGAAGTCCGGGGTGTAGATGTCCACCCCCACCGGCTCGATGGCACGGTTGACCATGTACTTCTTGATCTCTTCGTAACCCTGGTTGTTCCACAGCAGCACGATCACCGGGGTGCGCGCTTCAACGGCGCTGGCCAGTTCCGGCAGGGTGAACTGCAGGCCGCCGTCGCCGATCAGGCACACCACTGGAGGACGTGCGCCGCCTTCGACGGTGCCGCCCAACCAGGCGCCAATCGCCGCTGGCAAGGCGTAACCGAGGGTGCCGTAACCGGTGGAGGAGTTGAACCAGCGACGCGGGCGTTCCGGGTTGAAGGTCAGGTTGCCGGTGTACACCGGTTGGGTCGAATCACCGACGAATACCGCGTTCGGCAGTTCGTGCAGAACGGTTTCCAGGAAGCGGCTCTGGTCCAGGGTCGGCGCGTCCCAGGTGGCGGCCAGTTCTTCGCGCAAACGGGCGGCGCGCACCTGGCCCCAATCGTTGCGGCGCTCGGCCAGTGGCTTGTGCGACAGCGCGCTGAGCAAGGCTTGGGCAGCGTTGCGCGAGTCGGCGACCAAGGCCACGTGTGGCGGGTAGTTGCGTACGGTCTGGTCCGGATCGATGTCGACGCGCAGCAGCTTGCCAGGAATCTCGAAACCACCGGCGAAGGTCACGTCGTAGTCGGTCTCGGCCAGCTCGGTACCGATGGCCAGCACCACATCGGCCTCGGCGACCAGTGCGCGCGTGGCAACCAGGCTTTGGGTCGAACCGATCAGCAACGGGTGAGCAGAGCGCAGCATGCCCTTGGCATTGATGGTCAGCGCTACGGGCGCGTCCAGCAATTCGGCCAGTTCGGTCAATTCGGCGGCGGCATCGATGGCGCCACCACCGGCGAGGATCAACGGACGCCTGGCACCGGCCAGCAGCTCGGTCATGCGGCTCACGGCGGACGGTGCGGCGCCGGCGCGATCGATGTTTACCGGGACGCTGGCGAGCAGGTCGTCGGCTTCTTCAACCAGTACGTCCAACGGAATTTCGATGTGCACCGGGCGCGGGCGACCGGCCTGGAACAGCGCGAAGGCACGGGCCAGCACGTCCGGCAATTCGGACGCCGACATCAGGGTATGGGAGAACGCCGCCACGCCACCGACCAGTGCGCTCTGGTTCGGCAGTTCGTGGAGCTTGCCGCGACCGCCGCCCAGTTGGTTGCGGGTCTGTACGCTGGAGATCACCAGCATCGGGATCGAGTCGGCATAGGCCTGGCCCATTGCCGTGGTGATGTTGGTCATGCCAGGGCCGGTGATGATGAAGCACACACCCGGCTTGCCGCTGGTGCGGGCATAGCCGTCAGCCATGAAGCCGGCGCCCTGTTCGTGACGCGGGGTGACGTGGTTGATGCTCGAACGGGCCAGCCCGCGATACAGCTCCACGGTATGAACCCCGGGAATGCCGAACACCTGCTCGACTCCATAACCTTCGAGTAACTTGACCAATACTTCGCCACACGTCGCCATGTCATTGCCCTTCTTGTTCGTTTGAGACGCCGGGCCTGCGCAGTGTTTATGATGGGTTCGCAGGTCCAGGGATGGCCTCATTGGAACGGGCGACACATAGCCGCAACAATGGATAAAAAGTCATACTAGCCATGTCCTCACGTCATACCTTGGATCCCGATGAAACGACTGCCTCCCCTGCCGGCGCTGCACACATTCCTGATTACCGCGCAGTGCTGCAATTTCACCCGTGCTGCTGAACAGCTATTTATCACCCAGGGCGCGGTGAGTCGGCAGATCGCCGGGCTGGAAGATTTCCTGGGTTACGAATTGTTTATCCGTCAGGCTCGAGGCCTGGACCTGACCGCCGAAGGACGGGAATGGCTGCCACGGGTCCAGCAGATTTTCGGCTTGATCGACGAAGCGGTCGAACAGATCGGCGAGAAGCGCGAAACCCTCCAGCTAAAGGCTCCGACCTGCGTCATGCGCTGGTTGCTGCCACGCCTGTTGCAATGGCAAAGGGAACGCCCGGACGTGCCGGTAGAGCTCACCACCACGGTCAAGCACGGCGTGGATTTTCATCGCGAGCAGTTCGATGCCGCGGTGATGTATGGCGCGCCGCCGGACAGCTCACTGCTGTCGCAAAAACTCTTCGATGAGCAACTGACGCCGGTGTGTTCCCAGCCATTGCTCGAAGGTTCGGTGCCGCTCCAATCGCCAAAGGACCTGGAGCAACACATGTTGCTTCACCCGACCCGGGATGAACGGGACTGGAAGGCCTGGCTGGCCACTGCGGATATTCGCTTGAGCAACGTGAGCAAGGGCCAGCATTTCGAAACGCTGGACCTGGCCATGTCGATGGCGTCCCAGGGCACGGGGGTGGCGATCGGTGACTGGTCGTTGATTGGCGATGACCTGAGTGCCGGGAGGCTGGTCATGCCCTTTGAATTGAAGGTGAAAACAGGGCTGGCGTATTACCTGGTTTTCCCGGAAAAACCCGCACCTTCTCCGAAGTTGCGCGAGTTGATGGGTTGGCTGGTGGAACAGGCGCAATCCCGGTAATCGAAACCTGCAGGGGTGTACTCGTATGATCGTTCCCACGCTCTGCGTGGGAATGCAGCCCGGGACGCTCTGCGTCCCATTGGCAGATTTACCACTTCATCTCGCCCTTGGCGACCTTGGCGCTCAGCTCCAACGAGCTTTCCTCGCCCAGTGCTGGGTAGCGCTTTTTCATCGCCGCGATCAGTGCCGCCGAATCTTTGGCCTTGGCGGTTTCCTCATCGAAGGCCTTGATGTAATCGGCGGTGAATTTAACGGCGGCCAGGGATCGGGCGCTATCGCCGAGGTAATGGCCCGGCACGACGGTGTTCGGCTTCAGGGTTTCGATCGAATGCAGCGTCGCCAACCAATCGGCATGGGACTGGGGAGACTGGGTATCGGCCATCCAGACGTGGATGTTTTCTGCCACGACCACACCACCGACCACGGCCTTGATCGACGGAACCCACACGAAGCTGCGATCCGGTTGCTTGCCTTCAAGGCCGATCACTTGCAGCTTCTGCCCTTCGAGCATCAGGCTGTCGCCCTTGAGCACATCCGGCACAACCGTTTTGGCGGGCGCGTCAGCTCCCAATTTCGGCCCCCAGAACGCCAGCTTGCCGTCGACGGTTTGCTTGATGTGATCAACGGTCGGCTGCGAAGCGAGCACTTTTGCATTGGGGAATGCAGCCGTCAGGGTATCGAGGCCGAAGTAATAATCCGGGTCGCCGTGGCTGATGTAGATAGTGGTCAGTTGCTTGCCACTGGCGCGGATTTTTTCCACCACTTGCGCGGCCTGGGATTTGCCGAACTGGGCGTCCACCAGGATTGCTTCTTTCTCGCCGCTGACCAGTACCGAGGTCACCGGGAATATCGCTTTATCGCCGGGGTTATAGACATCCAGCGTCAATGTCGACGCGGCTGCGTGGGCGGCGAAGCCGAGGACAGCGGTCGCCAGCAAAACGCGTTTAAGTGTGGTGAAACCGATCATCTGTTGCTCCGTTGTTTGCAGGCCAGGGAAGGCCGGTATGGGAACAGAGCTTAGTTGCCTGCTTCAGTACAAAAAATGCGATGCTTGGACATAGTTTGTTTCTGAAACCGGGCAAATCATGGATCGTCTACAAGCAATGCGGGTGTTCGTCACGGTGATCGATCTTGGCAGCCAGTCGGCCGCCGCCGATCATCTGGAACTGTCACGGCCGGTGGTTTCGCGTTATCTGGCGGAACTGGAAAACTGGGTTGGCGCACGCCTGATGCACCGCACCACGCGCAAATTGAGCCTGACCACCGCCGGTAGCGAAATACTGCCCCGCTGCCGGCAGATGCTTGACCTGTCCACGGACATGCAAGCTACCGTCAGCGTGCCGGACGATACACCTCACGGCCTGCTGCGAATCAGCGTCAGCACCTCATTCGGCCAGGCGCAATTGGCCGATGCCATGGCGGCATTCGTCAAGCGCTACCCGGCTGTCAGCATTGACCTGCAGATGCTTGACCGCACGGTGAACCTGGTGGACGAGCGCATCGACCTGGCCATTCGCACCAGCAATGACCTGGACCCGAACCTGATCGCCCGTCGGTTGACGGTGTGTCGCTCGGTGATCTGCGCCGCCCCCGCCTATTTGCGCGAACACCCTGCACCCCGGCGGATCGAGGACTTGAGCCTGCACAATTGCCTGACCCACTCGTACTTCGGCAAAAACCTGTGGCACTTTGAACTCGATGGCGAACAGGTGGCGGTGCCTGTGCAAGGCAACATCAGCGCCAACGAAGCCAGCACGCTACTTCGCGCCACCCTGGCCGGCGCAGGCGTGGCCATGCTCCCCACTTATCAGGCCGGCGTGTACATCCACAGCGGTGAGCTGGTGCGCCTGCTGCCCCGGGCCGAGCCAAGGCAGATGAACGTGTACGCGGTATACGCCTCACGCAAACACATGCCATCGGCGCTGCGTTGCTTGCTGGATTTTCTGGTGGTGAGGTTTCCCGAAAAACCGGCGTGGGATACTGGCCTGTAGGAGCTGCCGCAGGCTGCGATCTTTTGATATTGATCTTCTCAACGCCGCTGAAAATCAAGATCAAAAGATCGCAGCCTCCGGCAGCTCCTACGCATCTGACCTATGCTCAAGGTAATACCGAAGGGTATTCGTTCAGAGGTCTACGCCATGAACATCAAAACAAGAAGGTACCTCGCCATCTTCATCACCTGCGCGGTCACGCTCGGGTTGTATGGCGCTGCTGCGTGGCGTGTCGAGCAGCTACGCAACTTGCCCCGGGAGGCTGCCAGTTGCAACTTCGAGCGCTGCATTCCACACAACGCCACCCTTAACGCACTGCGCTAAGGAGCGGATCAGCCTTCTTTGTCCTGATCGGCCTTCAAGCGATCGCGGAACGCCTTTGGCGAGATGCCAACGCGGCGTCGGAACAGGCGCGTGAAGTTGGTCGGATCAGAGAACCCCAACACGTCGGACATTTCATAGATGGTCATGCTGGTGTAGGTCAGCAAGCGCTTGGCCTCCAACAACTGCCGTTCGTGCATGATCTGCAATGCCGGTTGCCCCGCCAACTCGCGGCAGGTGCCATTGAGGTGAGAGACCGAAATCCCCAGCCGATGGGCCAGGTCTTCAACCTTGACGTGCTGGCGGTAGGTTTCTTCCACCAACTGGATGTAGCCATTGAGGTATTCCCGCGCCCGCTGCGGTCGTTGACCCGCTGACCGGCGCTGGATCACCTGGCGGCTGACCCACACCATGATCACGCTGACCAGCGAATGCATGAGCATTTCCCGCGCCGGTTGGTGGCCGGTGTATTCGTTCTGCAACGCGCTGAACAGACTGTTGAGGTACGCGGCGTCCTGGCCTGCCGGGTAGCTCTCGGCCTGGGCCAGGGCATTCACCGAATGCCCCAATTGCGCCTGAAGATGCGCGATAAGCGGTGCCGCGAGGGTGACCACGAACCCCTCGACGTCTTCACTGAACCGAAAACCATGCACCGACAACGGCGGCAGGATCTGGATCGCCGGTTCGGTCAGTTGCGAACGTTTGCCTTCGATTTCAAGCTCTGCCTGACCTTTGAACACGAAGAGCAACTGACATAAATCGGCGTGGCGGTGGGGTTTGATTTCCCATTGGTGTTCGCGACTGCGTTTGGAAATGGTTTCACAGTGCAGCAAGTCCGGGGTCGGCCAATCCAGGCTTTCACCGTAGAGCTTGAACACCGGAATCGAAGGCAGGTCAGGCTTGTTCATCACTTCAATCCAGGTTTCGGAATGGACGACGGGCGATAATCGCACCGAATGGCAGAATGTACAGCTACCCGCTCAGTTTTCACCTTCAATTGACCGGCCCGCAAGGGAAAATTGCAAGCACTCGATCCATAAAAATCCATCACCGCCCCCCGCCGCGTGGGATCTGCAAGGGCTGACCCGTTGCAAAACGGTGATGGTCTAAGGCCAGACAGGAGTCATCCGCGACCGCATGGCCGCTCGTCAGGTCGAAGGTTTGCAAAACGATGGGCCAGGCCTTCCCTATGAGGCTATCGAATAGCCTCCTATCGACTTACACTGGCGAGCATCCCGCTCGCCTTGACTGGCGGGTCATTCACTGCCGCAGGTTTATTCGTGACCACTTTCCACCAGCCTGAATTGCCCAAACCGGCCATCCGCAGCGTGCTGATCGCGCTGATGCTGGCTATTTTCCTCGGTGCGCTGGACCAAACCATCGTTGCTGTGTCGATGCCAGCCATTTCCGCACAGTTCAAGGACGTCAGTTTGCTGGCCTGGGTGATATCCGGCTACATGGTGGCGATGACGGTGGCGGTGCCGATCTACGGCAAGCTGGGCGATCTGTACGGCAGGCGCAAATTGATGCTGTTTGGCATGGGGTTATTCACCCTGGCGTCGCTGTTCTGTGGCATGGCCCAGAGCATGGAGCAACTGGTGCTGGCGCGAATTCTCCAGGGGATCGGAGCCGGTGGAATGATCTCCGTCAGCCAGGCAATCATCGGCGACATCGTGCCCCCCCGTGAGCGCGGCCGTTATCAGGGCTATTTCAGCAGCATGTATGCGGTGGCCAGCGTCGCCGGCCCGGTGCTGGGCGGATACATGACCGAATACCTTTCCTGGCGTTGGGTCTTCCTGATCAATTTGCCGCTGGGCGTGGGAGCATGGCTGGTGGCCAATCGCACGCTGGTCGGCTTGCCGATTCCGCAACGCAAACCGGTGATCGATTACCTCGGTACCCTGTTGATGATCATCGGACTGACGGCGTTGCTGCTGGGCATCACCCAATTCGGTCAGGGGCACTCCTGGCGCAGTACCGAAGTATTGGGGTTACTGGCTTGTGCGGCAGCGGTGCTGGGCCTGTTCGTGCTGCATGAACGACGCGCATCGGAGCCATTGCTGCCGATGCACCTGTTCACCAACCGCAATGCGATCCTGTGCTGGTGCACGATTTTCTTCACCAGTTTCCAGGCCATCTCGTTGATCGTACTGATGCCCCTGCGTTTCCAGAGTGTCACCGGTGCCGGTGCCGACAGCGCTGCCCTGCACCTGCTGCCGCTGGCCATGGGCTTGCCGATTGGCGCATATTTCGCCGGCCGCCGTACCTCCGTGACCGGACGCTACAAACCGATGATCCTGACCGGCGCCCTGCTCATGCCGTTGTCGATTCTCGGTATGGCGTTCAGCCCGCCACAGTCCTTTTGGCTGAGCAGCCTGTTCATGCTGTTCTGCGGTATCGCCTCGGGCATGCAGTTTCCGACCTCCCTGGTCGGCACGCAGAACTCGGTGCAACAGCGAGACATCGGCGTTGCCACCAGCACCACCAACCTGTTCCGTTCATTGGGCGGAGCGGTGGGCGTGGCACTGATGTCGGCGCTGTTGCTGGCGTTGTTGCAGGATTCGAGCTTCGCCCACCTGGCTGGCTCTTCGCTGTTGGCCGAGGGTCACTCGGGGAATGTCTTGCTGGATGGCCTGAACGCCGCACAGGGTGACGCGCAGGATGCCCTGCGCGCTGAACTGTTGCTGACGTTCAGGCATCTGTTGATGGTAAGTGCGGCGGTGTCGCTGCTGGGGTTGGCGGCGGCGATCGCCATGCCGGACAGGGTGCTCCGCGGGCGCGAGGACAAGGTCCGGTAGAGAGACCGAGTCGCCCGCATTCGCGAGCAGGCTCGCTCCCACAATGATTTCCAGAGTACACAAAATGTGTGATCACTGGAGATTCAATGCGGGAGCGGCCTGCTCGCGAATGCGGTGTATCAGGCAATACCATTCAAGGGCTGTAATACCCCACCGCCACCAGGAAATGCCCGACCTTCTTCAGATAGGCATGCTTGTTCTCGACCTTACCGGTCACCGGGTTTTTCCAGCGGTATTCATACTCGCCGTAATCCTGTTTCGCGATCAGCGCCAGCATCGGCTCCCCCACCGGCTTGCCATCCGGATCATTGATCTTGCTGAAATCCGTGTTGATCAATCGCAAGTTGGTGCCATGGGCGACATAGCGCCGGGTATCGAGGTCGACGACGAAGACATACAGGTCATCCTGCAGGTAACCGCCCTTCAGAGAGTTGATGGCTTTCAGGGTGCCCTTCTCGTCCTTGGCCAGGTCGGCCGCCGCCTTGTTCAGCAAGGCCATGGCTTGCTCCGCTGAAGCCCGTGGCAGGTAGTAACCGACCGCGAGGATTCGCTGGCCGACTCGCTGATAGTAGACATGCTTGCGCTCGACCTTGCCGTCGGACCAATTTTGCCAACGGTACTCCGCTTGCTGGATGCCATTGCCCTCGGGCACTTTGAGCGCATCCTTGAAAGCCTTCTGCAGATCCGGCCCGAGCACATCCGACACATCCCGGCCAATCAATGCAGCCGATGGCCCACCACTGGCGAGCATCACGCCCTTGGTATCGACCACGAAGACATACCGGTCCTGGTCGACAAACTCGCCCTGACGGCTGAAGGCGGCGAATGCCTTGTCGCCATTGTCGTGGTAGTAGGCCAGGGCTTTTTCCAGCAAAGCAATGGCCGCCTGGCTGTCGGCCTTTTCCGTTTCGGCAGCTTGAACCTGGCCTAGGCACATCAACAGCATGCCCCCCAAACAGGCCAACTTTTGCACAACTCCCATGGCACGTCCCCCCGTTCTCTTGATGTTTCAAGAGCGTAGACGGCAATGGCGCATGCAGGGACATTCAGCGAATCGAGGCGGGGATCATTCCCGGCGAACCGGGAATGAGGCAGGGCTTACTGGCGAGTGCGCAGCTGCTGTTGCAGGTTCTGGATCTGCGCTTGCAGGCTGTTGATGGTTCGGGTGACCTGGCTGCGGAAGGCATCGAACTCAGCAGTGCTTGCGCCTTGAGAGGTGCCTGGACGGTTGTCCTGCTGGCTTTTGAGAACCACGATGTCCTGCTCCAGGCGATCGATGGCAGCGTTCGGATTGCCCTGTTTCTTCAGCGCCGTGATGTCGGCGCCCAGGCTCTTCAGTTGCGCATCGAATTTCTCGGTATCCGCCGGGGTATTTTTCAGCGTGGCCAGTTCACTGCCCAAGGCTTTGACCTGCTCCTGCACTTGCGCATTGGCCTTTTGCTGCTCGGTGTCCTGGGCGGCCATCTCGGCGAGGCGCTTTTCCAGGTCGCTGGTCTGCGCGGTCATCTGCGCCAGGCGTTTGTCCAGGTCCGAGGCCTGGCCGGCGACGCCCTGTTGTTGCTTGCCCTGATCCTGCAGCTGATTTTGCAGCTGCCGGATTTGCAGCTTCAGCGCTTCGCTGTCGGTACTGACGTTAGTCTGGCTGGCGACCACCTTGCCGGAAATATCCTGCAGGCGCCCCGCCGCTTCTTCACTGATTCGCGCAAAGCTTTCCTGGGTTGCCACCAGCTGTTGCTCCATCAGCGAAATTTGCTGGAAGCTCCACCAGGCAAGGCCTGCGAAGGCAAAGAACAGGGCGCCGACCAGTGCCCACAACGGGCCGGTACTCGCCGCCTTGACCTTGACCACTGGCGGCGTGCGCGAGTGCACGGAGGTGCGGGTGCTCTTCGGGAAATCATCATCGAGGATGTCTGCACGCAGGCTCGGTACATCGTCGAAGTCATCGTTGGCATCGTTACGCATGGACATTGAGTCAACCTTTGTGAAACACGGTGTTGGCTTGATGCGGCGCAGTATAACCCCCCACGGCCGCAACGATTGACCCCGAAGCCCAACCTCGGTTCAGTGAAGCCGATTTCAGCGAATGTCCTGGGCCTTCCACCAGGCGCAGAATTCATCGAGCGCCGTCCAGAGACTGACCTTGGGGTCGTAGTCCAGATAATGCCGGGCGCGACTGATATCCAGGGTGAAATTTTTCTTCATGACCTGCATGCCCAGTCGCGACAGGGTGGGTTCGGGACGACCCGGCCACAACTTGCAGAACCCCTCATTGAGCGCCGCGACACTGTAGCCCAGGCCGTAGGAACGGTAGCGCGTGACTTGTGGGACTTCCATTTTACGCATGACGTAATTGACCACATCCCACAACGGGATCGGCGCGCCGTTGCTGATGTTGTACACCTTGCCCAGGGCTGAACCAGTGGCCAGCAAACTGCTGAGCAACGCTTCATTGAGGTTGTGCACGCTGGTGAAGTCGACCTTGTTCAAACCGTTGCCAATGATCGCCAGGCGCCCCTTGCGCTGCATCTTGAGCAACCGCGGGAAGATGCTCATGTCACCGGCCCCGGTCACGAAACGCGGGCGCAGCGCCAGGGTTTCGAGGCCAAACTCCTGGGCGCCGAAAACTTTTTGCTCGGCCAGGTACTTGGTCGCGGCGTACGGGTGCTTGAAGCGTTTAGGCACCTGCTCTTCGGTCAATCCCAGATGATCGCGACCATCGAAATAGATCGACGGCGACGACAAGTGCACCAGGCGCCGAACCCGCTGCTTCAGGCAGGCTTCAACCACGTTTTCGGTGACCTGGACGTTGCCCAGGTGAAAATCCTGATAACGCCCCCACAGGCCAACGGCACCGGCGCAATGCACCACGGCCTCGACCTCGGAGCACAGGTCGCGTGCCAGCAGCGGATCGCACAAGTCGCCCTGGATAAACTCCGCGCCACGGCGCACCAGATGTTCGACGCTTTCGGCCCGGCGACCGTTGACCCGCACGTCCAGGCCCTGCTCCAGGGCGAAACGCGCAAAGCGCCCGCCAATGAAGCCGCTTGCGCCGGTGACCAGAATCTTCATGTAGTGCTCCGAATATTTCGTTTTTTGCGTATTGCGTGAGGTCTTGACGCTGCCTGTCAGCCCAACGGCACCAACCATTGCCGGGACACCTGCACCAATTGCTCGGTCAGCAACCCCAGCAACTGACCGCCATTGCGCCAATGATGCCAGTACAGCGGCACGTCAATCGGTTTATCTGGCAAAAGCTCCAGCAAAATGCCGCGCTCCAGTTGTTCGCGCACCTGAAGTTCCGGCACCAGGCCCCAGCCAAGCCCGGCCTCGGTGAGGCGGATAAAGCCTTCAGACGATGGGCAAAGATGGTGTTCGAAACCGCCATCGACGCCCAGGGATGCCAGGTAGCGATGCTGCAGGAAGTCGTCCGGGCCGAACACCAGCGCAGGAGTCCGGGCCAACTGATCGGCGCGCACGCCTTGGGGAAAGTGCCGCGCAATGAAGGCCGGGCTGGCCAATGCACGGTAACGCATCGCCCCGAGCAATACGCTGCGCGCACCGGCTACCGGGCGCTCACTGGCACACAGGCACGCCGCGACTTCACCTGCGCGCATGCGCTTGAGGCCGACGGTCTGGTCCTCGACCACCAGATCCATCAACAGGTGGTGTTGCGCGCAAAATTCCCCCACCGCCTGGGCCCACCAGGTCGCGAGGCTGTCGGCATTCAGGGCGATTCGCAGGCGTTCCGGCAGGCCCTCGTCGTCCAGCGCCGGCACCAGCGTTTGCAGATCCCGCTCAAGCAGACGTACCTGCTGCACATGGTTGAGCAGCCGCCGGCCGATCTCGGTCGGCGACGGCGGCGTGCCGCGCACCAACACCGGCTGGCCGACCCGCGCCTCAAGCAATTTGATGCGCTGGGAGATAGCCGATTGCGACAAACCCAACACCTGGGCTGCCCGTTCAAAACCGGCCTGCTCGACCACCGCAGCCAGGGCAGAAAGCAATTTATAGTCGAACATCAGTTTTCCTAATGAGCGATCAGCAATATTGGTTTTTCTTATACAGGTTACTACTGGAAAATGGCCAGCACGAACTCTTGCACAAGGATCCTCCTCATGGCTGGCGAAACTTCACTGGCAACGCTACTGCGCAGCATGAGCCCGCAACTCAATGCCGGCGAGTACGTGTTCTGCACCCTGGCCAACGGCCAATTGCCCGCGGGCCTGGAAATCATCGGCAGCTTTCGCGAGCAGGAAGGCCTGACCGTAATTCTCGAACGCTCCCATGCAGAACAGGCTGGATACAGCTTCGACTACATCGCCGCGTGGATCACCCTGAACGTGCATTCGGCCCTCGAAGCCGTCGGACTGACCGCCGCGTTCGCCACGGCCCTGGGCCATGCCGGCATCAGCTGCAATGTGATCGCCGGTTACTACCACGACCATTTGTTTGTCGGCCAGGCCGACGCCGAACGCGCGATGCAAGTGCTGCGCGACCTGGCAGCCAACGCGGAGTAAAAAATAATGTGGCAAAGCTATATCAACGGCCTGTTGGTGGCCTTCGGCCTGATCATGGCGATCGGCACGCAGAACGCATTCGTACTGGCGCAAAGCCTGCGACGTGAACATCACCTGCCGGTGGCGGCACTCTGCGTGGCCTGCGATGCATTACTGGTGGCCGCCGGGGTATTCGGCCTGGCCACGGTGCTGGCACAAAACCCGACCCTGCTCGCCATTGCCCGTTGGGGCGGCGCGGCGTTTCTGTTGTGGTATGGCAGCCAGGCGTTGCGTCGGGCCTGCTCCAGACAGAGTCTGCAACAAGGTGAGAACCAGACCGTTCGTTCGTTGCGCGCGGTGATGCTCAGTGCGTTGGCGGTTACCCTGCTCAACCCGCACGTTTACCTGGACACCGTTCTGTTGATTGGCTCCCTCGGCGCCCAGCAAACGGAGCCCGGCGCTTATGTAGTTGGGGCGGCCAGTGCGTCATTGCTGTGGTTCTTTACCTTGGCACTCGGTGCGGCATGGCTAGCGCCGTGGCTGGCGCGGCCAAGTACCTGGCGAATTCTTGACCTGTTGGTGGCGGTGATGATGTTCGCCGTAGCATTACAGCTGATCAGCGCCGGCTGATTTATTCCAAAAGGCTCTGGAACCTCTATTCCACACAGATGTTGCGTGGTTATGCCGCACCCCCGGTGCTATGATCCGACCCGATGCGCCGCAAAGAGTACAAACTCCCCGGCGCTTGTCTGGCCGCCCGTGATCGGCCTTGCGCTCACCGCAACTGACCTGATTAGGAGAATCATAATGGCTTTCGAATTGCCGCCGCTGCCGTACGCACACGATGCCCTGCAGCCGCACATTTCCAAGGAAACCCTGGAATTTCACCACGACAAGCACCACAACACCTATGTCGTGAACCTGAACAACCTGGTGCCTGGCACCGAGTTCGAAGGCAAGACCCTGGAAGAAATCGTCAAGACTTCCTCGGGCGGCATCTTCAACAACGCCGCTCAAGTGTGGAACCACACTTTCTACTGGAACTGCCTGGCGCCAAACGCTGGCGGTCAACCAACCGGCGCGCTGGCTGACGCCATCAACGCAGCCTTCGGTTCGTTCGACAAGTTCAAGGAAGAGTTCAGCAAGACTTCCATCGGCACTTTCGGTTCCGGTTGGGGCTGGCTGGTGAAAAAGGCTGACGGCTCCCTGGGCCTGGCCAGCACCATCGGTGCCGGCAACCCGCTGACCAACGGCGACACCCCGCTGCTGACCTGCGACGTTTGGGAACACGCTTACTACATCGACTACCGCAACCTGCGTCCGAAGTACGTTGAGGCGTTCTGGAACCTGGTTAACTGGAAGTTCGTGGCTGAGCAGTTCGAAGGCAAAACCTTCACCGCTTAAGCTCGACGCTCCTGAAAAACCCGGCTTTCATGCCGGGTTTTTTACGCCCGAAGAAAAATACAGGCAATAAAAAACCCGCTGACGAATCAGCGGGTTTTTTATTGCCGCGACCAAAGGATCAGAAATCCTCCAACCGCCACACTTCGTATGCCGGCGTCTCGTAGGGGTGACTCTGTTTCAGAGCCGCCACCACCGAGCCAATCAACTCATCGGCCACCACAAGCTCGACCTTCCATTCCTCCACCCGCTCGACCTGCCCCGCCTCGCCAATGAACGGCTGACTGCCGTCCAGTGGGCGAAACTGGCCCTGGCCCAACACCTGCCAGGCACAGTGATCGTAAGCGCCGATCCGCCCGCCACCGGCAGCGAATACGGCACTTTTGACCACTTCGACATGGCTGTCGGGAACGAAGAAAGCGAGCTTGTACACAGCTATCAGTTCACCCACACACGCGCATTACGGAACATACGCATCCAAGGCGCGTCTTCGTTCCAGTCTTCCGAACGCCACGAGTTCTGCACGGCACGGAACACACGCTCCGGGTGCGGCATCATGATGGTCACGCGACCGTCGCGGCTGGTCAAACCGGTGATCCCGCGCGGCGAGCCGTTCGGGTTGGCCGGGTAGGTTTCGGTGACCTTGCCATGGTTGTCGACGAAACGCATCGCCACGCAACCGGACAGATCAGCTTCCAGCAACGCTTCTTCGCTGGCGAACTCGGCATGGCCTTCACCGTGGGCGATGGCGATCGGCATGCGCGAACCGGCCATGCCCTGCAGGAAGATCGAGTTCGACTCCTGGATCTGCACCATCGCCACGCGCGCTTCGAACTGCTCGGAACGGTTACGCACGAAGTGCGGCCAGAACTCGCTGCCCGGGATCAGCTCGTGCAGGTTGGACATCATCTGGCAACCGTTGCACACGCCGAGGGTGAAGCTGTCGTTACGCTCGAAGAAACCCTGGAACGCATCGCGGGCGCGGCTGTTGAACAGCGCCGACTTGGCCCAGCCTTCACCGGCGCCGAGTACGTCACCGTAGGAGAAGCCGCCGCAGGCAACCAGGCCCTTGAACTCGTTCAGGTCGACACGACCGGCCAGGATGTCGCTCATGTGCACGTCGATCGCGTTGAAACCAGCGCGATCGAACGCGGCAGCCATTTCCACCTGACCGTTGACGCCCTGCTCACGCAGCACGGCAACCTGTGGGCGGATGCCTTTCTTGATGTAAGGCGCGGCGATGTCCTGGTTGACGTCGTAGCTGAGCTTGACGCTCAGGCCCGGGTTGTCTTCTTCCAGCAGCACGTCGAACTCTTGATCGGCGCAGTCGGCGTTGTCACGCAGACGCTGGATCTGGTAGCTGGTCTCGGCCCACTGGCGTTGCAGCAGACGACGCTGGCCTTCGAACACGGTGTCACCGTTGAAGGTGATGTTGATCTGGCCATTGTTGATCGGCTGGCCGATCACCGACACGCACTCGCCAAGGCCGGCAGCGCTGAATTGCGCCAGGATGTCGGCGGTAGCGTCCTGGCGAACCTGGATCACGGCGCCCAGTTCTTCGTTGAACAGGATCGCGGCGATGTCAGCAGACGTTTCTGCCAGGCCGTCGAGGTTCAGGCTCAGGCCGCAATGACCGGCGAAGGCCATTTCCACCACGCTGGTCAGCAGACCACCGTCGGAACGGTCGTGGTAAGCCAGCAGGTGACCGTCGGCGTTGAGGCCCTGGATCACCGCGAAGAAGGCTTTCAGGTCTTCGGCGTCGTCGACGTCCGGAGCCTGCTTGCCGAGCTTGCCATGCACCTGGGCCAGGATCGAGGCGCCCATGCGGTTCTGGCCACGGCCCAGGTCGATCAGGATCAGGTCGGTGGTGCCCTTGTCCATGCGCAGTTGCGGGGTCAGGGTCTGACGGATGTCAGTCACTGGCGCGAAACCGGTCACGATCAGGGACATTGGCGAGGTCACGGCCTTGTCCACGCCTTCATCGTTCCAGCGAGTGGCCATGGACATCGAGTCCTTGCCCACTGGAATGGTGATGCCCAGCTCAGGGCACAATTCCATGCCGACCGCTTTCACGGTGTCGTACAGACGTGCGTCTTCACCCGGGTGACCGGCAGCGGACATCCAGTTCGCCGACAACTTGATGTCGGAGATCTTGCCGATACGCGAAGCGGCGATGTTGGTCAGGGTTTCGCCGATGGCCATGCGGCCCGACGCCGGAGCGTCCAGCAGTGCCAGCGGAGTGCGCTCGCCCATGGCCATGGCTTCACCGGTGTAGACGTCGAAGCTGGTGGCGGTGACGGCAACGTCGGCCACCGGCACCTGCCATGGGCCGACCATTTGGTCACGGGCCACGAGGCCGGTGATGGTGCGGTCGCCGATGGTGATCAGGAAGCTCTTGCTCGCGACGGCCGGGTGATGCAGGACGCGCTCGACGCAATTGCCGATGTCGAGGGTCGACGGATCGAAATCGTCGCCCAGCTCGTTTTCACGCACTACCGAACGGTGCATGCGCGGGGCTTTGCCCAACAGCACTTCGAGCGGCATGTCCACCGGGCTGTTGCCGAAGTGGCTGTCGGTGACGGTCAGCTGCGGCTCGGCCGTGGCTTCGCCGACGACGGCAAACGGGCAACGCTCACGTTCGCAGATCGCCTTGAAGCGATCGAAGTCGGCCGGGCCGACTGCCAGCACGTAGCGTTCCTGGGATTCGTTACTCCAGATTTCGTGCGGGGCCATGCCCGGCTCGTCGTTTGGAATGTTGCGCAGTTCGAAACGGCCACCACGGTCGCCGTCATTGACCAGTTCCGGGAAGGCGTTGGACAGGCCGCCCGCACCCACGTCGTGGATGAAGCTGATCGGGTTCTTGTCGCCCAGTTGCCAGCAACGGTCGATGACTTCCTGGCAGCGACGCTCCATCTCAGGGTTTTCACGCTGCACGGAGGCGAAGTCCAGGTCTGCCGAACTGGTGCCGGTGGCCATGGAAGAAGCCGCGCCGCCGCCCAGGCCGATCAACATCGCCGGGCCGCCGAGCACGATCAGCTTGGAGCCGACCACGATCTCGCCTTTCTTGACGTGTTCTTCACGGATGTTGCCCATGCCGCCAGCCAGCATGATCGGCTTGTGGTAACCGCGCACTTCATCACCGTGCGGGGTGCTGATCGACTGTTCGAAGGTACGGAAGTAGCCGGTCAGTGCCGGACGACCGAATTCGTTGTTGAACGCAGCGCCGCCCAGTGGGCCTTCGATCATGATGTCCAGCGCGGTAACGATGCGCTCGGGCTTACCGTACGGCACTTCCCACGGCTGTAAGAAGCCCGGGATCTGCAGGTTGGACACGGTGAAACCGGTCAGGCCAGCTTTTGGCTTGGCGCCACGACCGGTCGCGCCTTCGTCACGAATCTCGCCACCGGAACCGGTGGACGCGCCCGGGAACGGGGCAATCGCGGTCGGGTGGTTATGGGTTTCAACCTTCATCAGGATGTGCACCGGCTCCTGCACCGCGCCGTACTGGCGGGTTTCGGGGTCCGGGAAGAAACGCCCGGCCACGGAGCCGACGATCACCGAGGCGTTGTCCTTGTAAGCCGACAGAACGCCCTCGCTGTGCATCACGTAGGTGTTCTTGATCATGCCGAACAGGCTTTTTTCCTGGCTTTCGCCGTCGATGTCCCAACTGGCGTTGAAGATCTTGTGACGGCAGTGCTCGGAGTTCGCCTGGGCGAACATCATCAGTTCGATGTCGTGCGGGTTGCGCTTCAAGCCGACGAAGGCGTTGACCAGGTAGTCGATTTCGTCTTCAGCCAGGGCCAGGCCCAGCTCGGTGTTGGCTTTTTCCAGCGCGGCGCGGCCGCCACCCAACACGTCGATCGCGGTCAGGGGCTTGGGTTCGGCGTGGCTGAACAGGCCGGCAGCCTGTTCGAGGTTGCCCAGGACGATCTGGGTCATGCGGTCGTGCAGTGCGTCGGCGATCAACTGGGCTTCAGCGTCGCTGAACTGGCCAGCCACATAGAAGGCAATGCCGCGCTCGATACGCTGGATCTTGGTCAGGCCGCAGTTGCGAGCGATGTCGCTGGCCTTGCTCGACCAGGGCGAGATGGTGCCGAAACGTGGCAAAACCAGGAACAGACGACCGGTCGGCTCCTGGACCGGAACGCTTGGACCGTACTTCAGAAGGCGCGCAAGCACCTGCTGTTCGTCGCCGGTCAGGTCGCCGGTAACTTCGGCGAAGTGAGCGAATTCAGCATACAGGCCACTGACAGCCGGAACCTTCTGGCTCAGTTGCTCAAGGAGCTTGCTGTGGCGAAAGGCAGAAAGGGCAGGAGCGCCGCGCAGGATCAACATCTTCGGGACAGCCTCGGGAAGGGGTGTGCTTTGAGGCCGTGCATTCTAGCCTAAACAGCCAGCGACAGCACCCGAAACGCTACGCACGGTTGCACTCGAGTGCCGATCTGTGTTTCTGCCCCGAAAGTCAGGTTAACCCGCCGGGTGACGACAGCTTATTTTTACTGTATCAAAATGCTGAAAAGGCCCGTTCCAGTGGGGTTTTGGCGGCTTTTGCGATCTCTAGCAGACTACCCTGTTGCTGTCGAGATATGGCGCTCGTGGTCCTTTGCGTATACTGCGCAAATGTTTTCCCCAACGGCTTTGCGTCCGCGGTACGCCAAATGGCTGATCGCAACCGGACTCTTCCTGATGCTCAGTGGCTGTGTTGATAAACCCAACACACTGGAGCGCGTAAAGGAGGATGGTGTGCTGCGGGTGGTTACCCGTAACAGCCCCGCCACCTACTTTCAGGATCGCAACGGTGAAACCGGCTTCGAATACGAGCTGGTGAAGCGCTTCGCCGACGATCTGGGGGTCGATCTCAAGATCGAGACGGCCGACAACCTCGACGACCTGTTCAATCAGGTGGGCAAGCCCAATGGCCCGGTCCTGGCGGCTGCCGGCCTGGTCAGCAGCGAAGCACGCAAAAAACAGGTGCGGTTCTCCCATCCCTACCTGGAAGTCACCCCACAGGTCATCTACCGCAACGGCAAGTCGCGCCCTACCGACGCGAAAGACCTGGTCGGCAAGAAGATCATGGTGCTCAAGGGCAGCACCCATGCCGAGCAGCTCGCACAGCTGAAACAGAAATTTCCCGGTATCGAATACGAAGAATCCGACGCGGTCGAGGTCGTGGATCTCCTGCGCATGGTCGACGAAGGTCAGATCGATCTGACATTGGTAGACTCCAATGAAGTCGCGATGAACCAGGTGTACTTCACCAACATCCGCGTTGCCTTCGACCTGGGTGACGCCAGCAACCAGAGCTGGGCCGTGGCGCCGGGCGACGACAACAGCCTGCTCAACGAGATCAACGAGTATCTGGACAAGGTCAAGAAAAACGGCACCCTGCAACGCCTGAAGGACCGTTATTACGGGCATGTCGATGTACTCGGCTACATGGGCGCGACCACGTTCGCCCAGCACTTGCAGCAGCGCCTGCCCAAGTACGAACCGCACTTCAAGGCCTACGCCAAGAAAGAACAGGTCGACTGGCGCCTGCTGGCGGCGATCGGTTATCAGGAGTCCCTGTGGCAACCGACCGTGACGTCCAAGACCGGTGTGCGCGGCCTGATGATGCTGACCCAGAACACCGCGCAAGCCATGGGCGTGTCCAACCGCCTCGATCCCAAGCAGAGCATCATGGGCGGCGCCAAGTACCTGGCCTACATAAAGGATCAGCTCGACGAGTCGATCCAGGAACCGGATCGCACCTGGTTTGCCCTGGCCGCCTACAACGTCGGCAGCGGTCACCTTGATGACGCCCGCAAGCTGGCGGCCAAGGAAGGGTTGAATCCCGACAAATGGCTGGACGTGAAAAAAATCCTGCCGCGCCTGTCCGAGAAGAAGTGGTACAGCAAAACCCGTTACGGCTACGCCCGTGGCGGCGAGCCCGTGCATTTCGTGGCGAACATCCGTCGCTACTACGACATCCTGACCTGGGTAACGCAGCCGCAGCTTGAAGGCGATCAGGTCGCCGAGGGCAACCTGCATGTGCCGGGCATCGACAAGACCAAGCCGGCCCAGGAACCTGCCCCGCTCTAACAGACACCTCAATCAAATGTGGGAGCCGGCTTGCTCGCGATGGTCGTCAATGATGACGCGAAAAACCTGATGCCCCGCGGCGCCCTCAGGTTTTTCGCGAGCATGCTCGCTCCTACCGGGCAGCCGCCAGAATCAGCGCCTTCATCTCCGAAACCGCCGACTTGAAGCCCACGAACAACGCATGGGCTACCAGCGCATGGCCGATGTTCAGTTCGTTGATGCCCTTGATCGCGGCCACCGCCTCGACGTTGTGATAGTGCAGACCGTGGCCGGCATTGACGATCAGGCCCTGCGCCAGGCCGAACGCTACGCCGTCGGCGACGCGCTTTAGCTCTTCAGCCACTTCGGTCGGCGTCTCGGCATCGGCATAACGACCGGTGTGCAGTTCGATGGCTGGCGCACCGACGCGACGCGATGCTTCGATTTGCCGTTCGTCGGCATCGATGAACAGCGACACTTCAGAGCCAATCCTCGACAGGCGCTCCACAGCAGCCTTGATCCGCGCCTCCTGCCCCGCCACGTCCAGCCCACCTTCGGTGGTCAACTCCTGGCGGGTTTCCGGCACCAGGCAGATATGCGCCGGACGGATGCGCTCGGCGAATTGCATCATTTCTTCAGTGACGCCCATTTCGAAGTTCATGCGGGTTTGCAGCACGTCCTTGAGCACCAGCACGTCGCGCTCCTGGATGTGCCGGCGGTCTTCGCGCAGGTGCACGGTGATGCCATCCGCGCCCGCCTCTTCCGCATCCAGTGCCGCCTTGACCGGATCCGGGTAGCGCGTGCCCCGGGCCTGACGCAGGGTGGCAACGTGGTCGATGTTCACGCCAAGAAGAATGCGGGTGCTGGTGGTCACGGAAGCGCTCCAGAATAAGAAAAAGTTCGGTGCACAGCATACGGGGAGACTACGGCTTGCGAAACAGCTCGCGACTGACCAGTGGACGACCGCCCAAGTGAACAGCCAGTGCCTGGCGCATCAAACGCTTGGCCGCTGACAATGCACCAGGGGCACTCCAGTCAGCTTCAGCCATGGCCAGCAATTCGGCGCCGTTGAACAAACCGGGCTGCAGCAGATAGACCCGCTCCAGCCCCGCATCCACCTGCAAACGGTAGAGACCGTCTGGCGCAACGGGTTCGTCGTGGATATCGGTAGTCAATGAAAAGCCGTAGCCCAGGTCATCCAGCAAGCGCCATTCGAACGAACGCAGTAACGGCTCCAACGCCCGACCTTCGGCCAGGGCGAGCAAGGTCGCGGCGTAGTGATCGAACACCGAAGGGAAAGGGTCTTCGGCGGGTAGCAGGCGAATCAACAGCTCATTGAGATAAAGACCGCTGAACAGTGCCTCACCGTTGAGCCAGGTGGCGATGCCGGCGCTCTCCATGCGCCCAACATTTTTCAGCTCGCCACGCCCGCGAAACTCGACCTCCAGCGGCACGAACGGCCGCGCCAGCGTCCCGGCCTTGCCCCGCGCACTGCGCAATACCGCCCGCAGCCGACCTTGCGGCGTGAGGAAGTCCACCAAGGCGCTGTTTTCGCGGTAGGCACGGGAATGGAGGACGTAGGCGGGTTGGGGGATGGGTTGGGACATGGAGCTCTCAATGATGGATCGCGATTTTGCTGACAACCCAAAACCACTGTGGGAGCGAACCTGTTCGCGAAAGCGGTGGAACAGTCAACATCAATGCTGAATGTTACATCCTCTTCGCGAGCAGGCTCGCTCCCACAGTGGATCGTTATGCAGTCTTAGAGGTCGCCGTAGCCCAGCGAACGCAGGGCACGCTCGTCGTCGGACCAGCCGCCCTTCACCTTGACCCACAGGTTGAGCATGATCTTGGAGTCGAACAACAGCTCCATGTCCTTGCGCGCTTCAGTGCCGATGCGCTTGATGCGCTCGCCCTTGTCGCCAATGATGATCTTTTTCTGGCCATCACGCTCGACGAGGATCAAGGCATGGATATGCAGGGTCTTGCCCTGCTGCTTGAACTCTTCGATTTCGACGGTGATCTGGTACGGCAGCTCGGCGCCCAACTGGCGCATGATTTTTTCGCGTACCAGCTCGGCGGCGAGGAAACGGCTGCTGCGGTCGGTAATCTGGTCTTCCGGGAAGAAGTGATCGTTTTCCGGCAGATGATCAGCGATGACTTTTTCCAGCGCGTCGAGGTTGTGCCCGTGCTGCGCCGAAATCGGGATGATCTGTGCGTTCGGCAACTGCTCCTGCAACCAGCTCAGGTGCGGCATCAGCTCGGCCTTGTCTTCGATGCGATCGGTCTTGTTCAGCGCAACGATCAGCGGGCCGGTCACGTATTGCACGCGCTCGAGGACCATCTGGTCTTCGTCGGTCCACTTGGTGCGATCCACCACGAAGATCACCACGTCGACGTCTTTCAACGCCGCCGAAGCGGTCTTGTTCATGTAGCGGTTCAAGGCCTTTTCGCCGCCCTTGTGCATACCGGGCGTATCGACGTAGATCGCCTGCACATCACCCTCGGTCTTGATGCCGAGCATGTTGTGACGGGTGGTTTGCGGCTTGCGCGAGGTGATCGCCAGCTTTTGGCCGAGGATGTGGTTGAGCAGCGTGGACTTGCCCACGTTCGGACGGCCGACGATGGCAACATAGCCACAGCGCGTTGCGTTTGTATCAGTCATTGCCATTCTCCACACCCAGGGCAATCAGTGCTGCGGCGGCCGCTACCTGTTCGGCAATACGACGGCTCACACCCTGACCTCGGCTTTTTTCATTCAATAGGATGATTTCACATTCGACGAAGAACGTCCGGCAATGCGGTTCACCCTGGATATCCACCACTTCGTAACGCGGCAGCTCGCAACCACGGGACTGCAGGAATTCCTGCAGGCGGGTTTTTGGATCTTTGTTGGTGTCGACCAGCGTCAGGCCTTCGAACTCCCCGGCCAGCCAGGCCAGCACGCGCTCGCGCGCCACTTCCATGCCGGCGTCCAGGTAGATCGCGCCAATCAGCGCTTCCAGGGCATCGGCCAGAATCGACTCGCGACGAAAACCGCCGCTTTTCAGTTCGCCGGAGCCCAGGCGCAGGTACTCGCCCAGATCGAAACCACGGGCCAGTACGGCCAGGGTCTCACCCTTGACCAGGCGTGCACGCAAACGCGACAACTGGCCTTCGCGGGCCAGCGGGAAGCGATCGAACAGCGCCTCGCCAGCAACGAAGTTGAGGATGGCATCACCGAGGAATTCCAGGCGTTCGTTGTTACGCCCGGCAAAACTGCGGTGAGTCAGGGCCAGGACCATCAGTTCCTGATCCTTGAAGGTATAGCCGAGCTGACGCTCGAGACGGCTTAAGGAGACGCTCACGGTTTACCCACGCTGAGTTCG
Organism: Pseudomonas sp. GW823-FHT06B06; assembly: GCF_058795195.1. Taxonomy (NCBI): domain Bacteria; kingdom Pseudomonadati; phylum Pseudomonadota; class Gammaproteobacteria; order Pseudomonadales; family Pseudomonadaceae; genus Pseudomonas; species Pseudomonas sp. GW823-FHT06B06. Next base: position 117,264 of record NZ_JBXAHO010000005.1, read on the forward strand.
TGGTTGGATTCCACCGCCATCGCCGGGAGTCGGCGCAGGCCTGGGACAATTAACGCTGTGTTCAAAAATAACGTCCTGAATATCGTTGTTTTCATGCCTCTGTCGCCGATTGTGCCGACTCCAGAAATGCATTCGGCGCTGTGTTGAACAGCGCCGTGCTTGATTACTGGATCAGGCCAACCCGCGAGAAATTCGGCAGGTGACTGAGTTTGGGTTCCGGCCAGCTCATCCAGACCGCGAAGGCCTTGCCGACGATATTCTTGTCGGGAACCATGCCCAGCAGATCCTTGGGAATGGCTGGATCATCCCAGTAGCGACTGTCGTTGGAGTTGTCGCGGTTGTCGCCCATCATGAAGTAGTGCCCGGCAGGCACTGTCCATGTACGGTCCGGTGTTGCGCGATAGCGACTCATTTCCTTGCGGATCAAGTGCTCGGCGACACCGAGTTTTTCCTTGTAGAGCTCGGCACTGCCCAGCGTGCCCGGCTCGGAGCCGACCAGCTTTTCGGCAATCGACTCACCGTTGACGAACAGACGCTTGTCAGCGGTGTACCGCACCGTATCGCCCGGCAGCCCCACTACACGCTTGATGTAGTTGACGTTCGGATCACTCGGATAGCGGAACACCATCACATCGCCACGCTGTGGCTCACCGACTTCGATGATTTTCTTGTCGATCACCGGCAAGCGAATCCCGTAGGAAAACTTGCTCACCAGAATGAAGTCGCCGACGTCCAGGGTCGGTTTCATCGAGCCCGATGGGATCTGGAACGGTTCCACCAGGAACGAACGCAGCACCAGTACGATGAACAGCACCGGGAAGAACGACTTGCCGTATTCGACCAGCAACGGTTCCTTGCCCAGTTTCTCGATCACCACCCCATCAGGCTGGCTGACGCTGCCCTGATAGGAGGCGATGGCGGCACGCCGACGCGGCGCCAGGATCAACAGATCAAGCAACGCCAACAGGCCGCAGACGAATACGGCGATGACCAGCAACAGCGGGAAATTTAGTGACATAGGACCTAACTATCCAACCTGAGCACGGCAAGGAAGGCTTCTTGTGGAATTTCCACGTTGCCGACCTGCTTCATGCGTTTCTTACCGGCCTTTTGCTTTTCCAGCAGCTTTTTCTTACGGCTCACGTCACCACCGTAGCATTTGGCCAATACGTTCTTTCTGAGCGCCTTGACGGTTGTACGCGCCACAATCTGCCCGCCAATGGCGGCCTGGATTGCCACGTCGAACATCTGCCGCGGAATCAGTTCTTTCATCTTCTCGGTCAACTGGCGACCTTTGTAGTGCGCATTGTCACGGTGCACGATCAACGCCAGCGCGTCGACCTTGTCGCCGTTGATCAGCACGTCCAGTTTCACCAGACTAGCCGATTGGTAACGATCGAAATGGTAATCCAGCGAAGCATAGCCGCGACTGGTGGATTTCAGGCGATCGAAGAAGTCCAGGACCACTTCGTTCATCGGCAAGTCGTAGGTCACTTGTACCTGGGAGCCCAGGAACAGCATGTCGACCTGCACACCACGTTTTTCGATGCACAACGTAATGACGTTACCCAAGTGCTCTTGCGGCACAAGGATATTGGCGCGCACGATCGGCTCGCGCATGTCTTCGATGGAAGACAGGTCCGGCAACTTCGACGGGTTATCGACGTAGATCGTCTCGCCGGTCTTGAGCAGCAGCTCGAAGATTACCGTCGGCGCCGTGGTGATCAGGTCCAGGTCATACTCGCGCTCCAGGCGCTCCTGGATGATTTCCATGTGCAGCATGCCGAGGAACCCGCAACGGAAGCCGAAGCCCAGGGCGTCAGAGCTTTCCGGGGTGTACTGCAGCGACGAATCGTTCAGGGTGAGCTTTTGCAGGGCCTCACGGAAATCTTCGAAGTCGTCGGAGCTGACCGGGAACAGACCGGCGTAGACCTGCGGCTGGATGCGCTTGAAACCTGGCAGCACATCGACGTCCGGCGTCGAACTCAAGGTCAGGGTGTCGCCCACGGGGGCACCGTGAATGTCCTTGATGCTGGCGATGATGAAGCCCACTTCACCGGCCTTCAGGTCAGCGGTAGGGGTGTGTTTCGGGTTGAATACACCGACGCTGTCCACCAGGTGGATCTTGCCAGTGGACTTGACCAGGATCTTGTCACCCTTCTTCACGCGGCCGTGACGCACGCGCACCAGGGACACGACGCCCAGGTAGTTGTCGAACCAGGAGTCGATGATCAACGCTTGCAGCGGATCTTCGATGTTGCCGGTGGGTGCAGGAATGGTGGTAACCAGACGCTCCAACACCTCATCGACGCCCAGGCCGGTCTTGGCAGAGCAAGTGACCGCGTCGGTGGCATCGATGCCGATGATTTTTTCGATTTCTTCTTTTACGCGGTCCGGATCAGCCTGTGGCAGGTCGATCTTGTTCAGCACCGGCATCACTTCCAGGCCCTGTTCGATCGCCGTGTAGCAGTTGGCAACCGACTGCGCCTCAACGCCTTGACCGGCATCGACCACCAGCAGCGCGCCTTCACAGGCGGCCAGCGATCGGCTCACCTCATAGGTGAAGTCAACGTGACCTGGAGTATCGATGAAATTCAGCTGGTAAGTGACGCCATCACGAGCCTTGTAGTAAAGCGTGACGCTGTGCGCCTTGATGGTGATCCCGCGCTCGCGCTCAAGATCCATGGAATCCAGTACCTGGGCTTCCATTTCACGCTCGGCCAGGCCGCCGCACATCTGGATGAAGCGATCGGCCAGCGTCGACTTGCCATGGTCAATGTGGGCGATGATGGAGAAATTGCGGATATGACTCAAATCACTCACGGATCAACACTCAAAAAGGCTGCAGGCATAGCCCGCCGAAAAATAGCCGGGAATTGTACCTGATCCACGGCGCAAGCGTCACGTTTGCAGGCCAGACGGCCCGTACAAAAACGCCCCGGTCTTGTGACAGGGGCGTTTTTTATCAGCAGCGAAGCGATGAACAAGTCGCCATCAACCGGCGCGACGCAGCAACCACAGCCCCGCCAGGGCACAGACACCGGCTGGCACGAGCACCGCAAACAGTGGCGAAAAACCGAAGACCAGGCTTGAAGGCCCCAACAAATCCTGGGCAATGCGGAAGGTGAAACCGACCAGCACACCGGTAAATACCCGCTGACCGAGGGTCACCGAGCGCAACGGACCAAAGATGAAGGAGATCGCCATCAGCACCAGGGCAGCGGTAACCAGCGGCTGCAACACCTTGACCCAAAATGCCAGCCAGTAACGGCCATTGTTCAGCCCCTGCTCAGCCAGATAGTGGATATAGCCCCACAGCCCCGAGATCGACAGCGATTCCGGCGCCATGACGACGGTGCTCAGCAACTGCGGGCTCAATGCCACATCCCAGCGCTCGACCGGGGCGCTCACCACTTCAGTGTTCCTTTCGTGGAACACCGTGGTGGTGACATCGGACAACTGCCAGTGATCCTTGTCGAACTCGGCGCGCTTGGCGAAGCTCGCCGACAGCATGTGCCGCTCCTTGTCGAAGTGGTAGCGGGTCACGCCGTACAGCAGGCCATTGGGTTGTACGGAGTTGACGTGGATGAATTCGTCACCCTGGCGATGCCACAAACCGTGTTTGGCGCTTTGCGCATCGCCACTGCCCTGGGCCAGCGAGCGGTTGGCCTGGGCGGTGCTTTCAGTCGCCGGCGCGACGTATTCGCCAATCAGCACTCCCACCACCATCAGCACCAGCATCGGCTTCATGACCGCCCAGACGATCCGCCCGATGGACACGCCAGCCGCACGCATGATGGTCAGTTCACTGTTGCTGGCCAGGCTGCCGAGACCGATCAGGCAACCGATCAAGGCTGCCATCGGCAGCATGTCGTAGAGCCGGCGTGGTGCCGTCAGCAGCACGTAGCTCATGACGTCGAGCAATGTATAGGTATCACTGGCATCGCCCATCTCGTCGATGAACGCAAACAACGTGGCCAGGCCGAGAATAATCCCCAATACCGCCAGGATCGCCATGAACACACTGCTGCCGATGTAGCGGTCGAGCTTAACCACGGGCCACCTCCAGCGCACTGCGGCGACTCGCCATCTTCAAGCGCAAAGGCTCCCAATAGAGCAGACCCAGGCCAATGGCCAGGAATATCCCATGCACCCACCATAAGCCCAGCGCTGGTGGGATCTTGCCCTTTTCAAGCGCACCGCGAGCGGCAATCAGGATAGTCAGGTAGGCCATATAAAGAAGGATTGCCGGCAACAACTTGAGGAAACGTCCCTGGCGCGGGTTGACCCGCGACAACGGCACCGCCATCAAGGTGACGATGAACACCAGCAACGGCAGGGACAAGCGCCATTGCAGCTCGGTGCGAGAACGCAGGTCATCGCTGCCCAGCAAGGAGCTCGTGGGCATCGCGTCACGGTCGGTCACTTCGTCGCTGACGTCCGGCTTGGGGAGCAGCACGCCGTATTCGTCGTACTTGATCGCCCGGTAATCGGCCTGCCCCGGACTGCCGTCATAGCGGTAGCCATTATCGAGGATCAGGTAGCGGTTACCGTCGGGGCGGATTTCCTGGCGGCCTTTTTCCGCCACCAGCACGGAGATCCCGCGATCCTTGTTGTCGGAACCGAGGTTCTTTTGCGAGATGAAGACCCCCGCCAGATGGACGCGGTCATCAGACAACTGCTCGGTATAGGTCACCCGCGTGCCATCGCGCAGGGCCTGGAAACGGCCAGGCTCCAGGGTGTCGAACTCGGTCAGGGCGTCCTGCTTGTTCAGCAGCAGCTGGAACTGATTGGCGCCTTGTGGCGCCAGGCTCAGGCTCAACCAGGCAACGACCAGCGCAACCAGGGTGGCCGGAAACAGGGTCATGCGAAACAGGCGTTGTTGGCTCATGCCCGTGGCCGACAGCACGGTCATCTCGCTCTCAAGGTACAGGCGGCCGTAGGCCAGCAGTATCCCGAGAAACAGGCCCAGCGGCAGGATCAGTTGCAGGAATCCCGGCAGGCGAAAACCCATGATGAGGAACAGTGAGCCCGGATCCAGTTGACCCGAAGCGGCCTGCGCGAGGTACTTGATGAAGCGTCCACTCATGATGATGACCAGCAGCACCGCACTGACGGCACTCAAGGTCAACAGGACTTCGCGGGATAGATAACGAAAGACGATCAAACCAGACACTCCAGGGTTGTCAGGCTATGGCGGCCAAACAAGCAAACACGTCAGACAGCCCGCAAGGCAGGGCCGCCGAAAAAAAGATTGCGCATTATCCTGTGATTGGGTGCGCCTGTCACTGCGCAATGCATGGGGAGGACTGTAGGAGCGAGCGCTCCGGGCGGCGATCCGACGATGGTCGTCAACGATAACGCGGGAAGTCTAAAGCCCCTCGGCGGCCTCAGGTTCTTCGCGAGCAGTCGAGCGTCGACCGGCTGCTCCCACAATCTACAACCGAGGGTTGTCAGGCGCCGCTGGCGAGGTTCAAACTGCCGCCTTCGTCGCCGGTCGATCCTGGCGCCTTTCTATTTATAAGCAAGCGCTGCCCATACCTTGTCCAGCGCTTGCTATTGACCATCAATTCAGGGATCCGGACATGGAACTGGTTGTAAAAAGCGTCAACCCGCAAACGTTGAAAACCGCCACGCTGGTGGTTGCCGTCGGCGAGGGCCGCAAGCTCGGCGCCGTTGCCAAACAGCTCGACGAACTCAGCGCTGGCGCCATCAGTGCCGTACTCAAGCGCGGCGACCTGGCCGGCAAGGTTGGCCAGAGCCTGTTACTGCACAGCCTGCCGAACCTGAAAGCCGAACGCGTATTGCTGGTCGGCGTGGGCAAGGACGAAGAACTGGGTGACCGCCCGTTCCGCAAAATCGTTGCCGGCATCCTCAACACGCTCAAAGGCCTGGGTGGCAGCGACGCCGTGCTGGCCCTGGACGAAATCGTGGTCAAGGGCCGCGACAGCTATGGCAAGACCCGCCTGCTGGCCGAAACCCTGGTGGACGGCGAATACCAGTTCGACCAGTTCAAGAGCCAGAAAGCCGAGCCGCGCGCGCTGAAGAAAATCACCCTGGTGACCATCAAGGCCGCCGAGGCTGAAGTGCAACGCGCCGTGACCCACGCCACCGCCATCGCCAACGGCATGGCGTTTACCCGTGACCTGGGCAACCTGCCGCCGAACATCTGCCACCCGACCTTCCTCGGCGAGCAAGCGAAAAACCTCGGCAAGCAATTCAAGGACCTGAAAGTCGAAGTCCTCGACGAGAAAAAGATCAAGGCCCTGGGCATGGGCTCGTTCTACGCCGTCGGCCAGGGCAGCGCCCAACCGCCACGCCTGATCGTCATGCAATATAACGGTGGCAAGAAGTCCGAGAAGCCCTACGCCCTGGTCGGTAAGGGCATCACGTTCGACACCGGCGGCATCAGCCTCAAGCCGGGTGCCGGCATGGATGAAATGAAGTACGACATGGGCGGCGCCGCCAGCGTGTTCGGCACCGTGCGTGCCGTGCTCGAACTGAAACTGCCGATCAACCTGGTGTGCATCCTGGCTTGCGCCGAGAACATGCCCAGCGGCAACGCTTCGCGCCCGGGCGACATCGTTACCACCATGAGCGGCCAGACCGTGGAAATCCTCAATACCGACGCCGAAGGCCGTCTGGTGCTGTGCGACGCCCTGACCTACTCCGAGCGATTCAAGCCGCAAGCGGTGATCGACATCGCCACCCTGACCGGCGCCTGCGTGGTTGCACTGGGCTCCCATACCTCGGGCCTGCTGGGCAACAACGAGCAATTGATCGACCAACTGCTCAGCGCCGGCAAGGCTGCCGACGACCGCGCCTGGCAACTGCCGCTGTTCGATGAGTACCAGGAGCAGCTGGACAGCCCGTTCGCCGACATCGCCAACATCGGCGGTCCGAAAGCCGGCACCATCACCGCGGCTTGCTTCCTGTCGCGCTTCACCAAGAACCTGAACTGGGCGCACCTGGACATCGCCGGCACCGCCTGGACCAGCGGCGGCAAGGACAAGGGCGCCACCGGTCGTCCGGTTCCGCTGCTGACCCAATACCTGCTGGACCGTGCCAAAGCCTGAAACCAATGACCCTGGGGCGACGTCACTTTTGGGCGACGTCGACCCGGGCTCAGGAACCGCAATGACCAAAGTCGACTTTTATATCCTGCCCAGCGCCGATCCTTCGGCGCGGCTGGACTTCGCCTGCAAGCTCACCGAAAAAGCCTGGCGCATGGGCCATCGCGTCTACCTGCATTGCAGCGATGCGGCCCAGCGTGACGATCTCGATGCGCGCCTGTGGGCATTCAAGGGTGAAAGCTTCGTGCCCCACGGCCCCGCTGAAAATGAGCCCGACAGCCTGATCGTGCTGGGCGTTGGCGATGACTGCGGTTCGCATCAGGACCTGCTGGTCAATCTCGACCTGAAAGTACCGGCCTTTGCCCAGCGTTTCGCCCGCGTGGCGGAAGTGGTGGTTGAAGATCCGGTCATACGCACGGCTGCGCGGGAGAGTTTCCGTTTCTACCGCGAACAGGGCTATCCTCTGCAAGATCACCGTTTACAGCGACTCTGAGCATTCCGATGGACACTCCAAAACCGCTGCAACAATCCGCGCACCTGCTGGACGACCTCGAGTCGATCCGCCAACTGCTCGGCGATGACAACCTGCAACCACCGCTGCTGACCGACACGGTCGAGGAAGGTGACCAGGAACAGATCCCGATGTTGTTCGACACCGTCCGCGAACCCGCGCCGGCCGTCGCACCAACACCCCTCAAACCTGCTGCCGAACCCGCGCCGAGCGCCAATCAGAACGCCGACGCCCTGCTCTACCTCGACAGCGAACTGCGCGCCGCTGCGCAATTGATCATGCAAGACGTGATCGACGACTTCGCGCCGCACATCGAAACCGAAATCAAACGCCGCCTCAGCGCGCGCATGGAACGGCTTCTCAGTCAGTACAACGACTGAGCCACACACTGCCCCCCCCCTGTGGGAGCGAGCCTGCTCGCGAAGGCGGTGTAACAGTCACCCTTTAAGTCGACTGGCACAACGCTTTCGCGAGCAGGCTCGCTCCCACATTCGCTCTGCGCCTGTCTGCACCTGCTCGCCCTATCCTTGATGCCCCGCTATACTCGTCGGCTTTTCCTGAATTAATGCCAATAGGGTCCCGCCGCGCATGGATAAGACCTACCAGCCGCACGCCATTGAAACTTCCTGGTACAACACCTGGGAGTCAGAGAATTACTTCGCCCCGCAAGGCGCGGGCGAGTCCTACACCATCATGATCCCGCCGCCGAACGTCACCGGCAGCCTGCACATGGGACACGGCTTCAACAACGCGATCATGGACGCCCTGATCCGTTTCCGCCGCATGCAGGGTCGCAACACCCTGTGGCAACCGGGTACCGACCACGCCGGTATCGCCACGCAAATGCTGGTGGAGCGTCAACTCGAAGCCCAGGGCCAGAATCGCCACGACCTGGGCCGCGACAAATTCCTCGAGAAAGTCTGGGAATGGAAGGATCAGTCCGGCGGCAATATCAGCCGTCAGATCCGTCGTCTCGGCTCGTCCGTGGACTGGAGCCGCGAGCGCTTCACCATGGATGACGGCCTCTCGGAAGCCGTGAAGGAAGCGTTCGTGCGCTTGCACGAAGACGGCCTGATCTACCGCGGCAAGCGCCTGGTCAACTGGGACACCAAGCTGCACACGGCGATTTCCGACCTTGAAGTGGAAAACCACGACGAAAAAGGTTTCCTGTGGAACCTGAAGTACCCGTTGGCCGATGGCGCCAAGACCGCTGAAGGCAACCCGTTCCTGATCGTCGCGACCACCCGCCCGGAAACCATGCTCGGCGACTCCGCCGTCGCGGTTAACCCGAACGATGAGCGCTACAAAGCCCTGATCGGTAAATTTGTCGAGCTGCCGCTGGTCGGCCGCCGCATCCCGATCATCGCCGACGATTACTGCGATCCCGAATTCGGCACCGGCTGCGTGAAAATCACCCCGGCCCACGATTTCAATGACTACGAAGTCGGCAAGCGCCACAACCTGCCGCTGCTGAACATCTTCGACAAGAACGCCCATGTCTTGCCAGCCGTTCAGGCGTTCAACCTCGATGGCACTTTGAACGAAACGATCGACGGCAAGATCCCGGCCGAGTATGCCGGCCTGGACCGTTTCGAAGCGCGTAAACAGATCGTTGCGGCGTTCGAGGCTGCGGGCCTGCTGGTCAGCGTCGACGATCACGCCCTGAAAGTACCGAAAGGCGACCGTTCCGGCACCATCATCGAGCCGTGGCTGACCGACCAGTGGTATGTGTCCACCAAGCCGTTGGCCGAACCTGCGATTGCCGCCGTCGAGGACGGTCGCATCCAGTTCGTGCCGAAACAGTACGAAAACATGTACTTCTCGTGGATGCGTGACATCCAGGACTGGTGCATCAGCCGTCAGCTGTGGTGGGGCCACCGGATTCCAGCCTGGTACGACGAGTCGGGCAAAGTCTACGTCGGTCGCGACGAAGCCGAAGTGCGCGCCAAGCACAACCTCGGCCCGGACGTCGCGCTGCAACAGGACAACGACGTACTCGACACCTGGTTCAGCTCGGGCCTGTGGACCTTCTCCACGCTCGGCTGGCCGGAACAGACCGAATTCCTGAAGAAATTCCACTCCACCGACGTCCTGGTCACCGGCTTCGACATTATTTTCTTCTGGGTTGCCCGGATGATCATGCTCACCATGCATTTGGTGAAGAACGAAGACGGCACACCGCAGGTGCCGTTCAAGACCGTGTACGTGCACGGCCTGGTGCGTGATGGCCAAGGCCAGAAGATGTCCAAGTCCAAGGGCAACGTCCTGGACCCACTGGACATCATCGACGGTATCGAGCTCGAAGAGCTGGTGCAGAAACGCACCTCCGGCATGATGCAGCCGAAACTGGCGAAGAAGATCGAGAAGCAGACCCGTGAAGAGTTCGCCGAGGGTATCGCCAGCTACGGCACCGACGCCCTGCGCTTCACCTTCTGCTCGCTGGCGTCCACCGGTCGCGACATCAAGTTCGACATGGGCCGCGTCGAAGGCTATCGCAACTTCTGCAACAAGATCTGGAACGCCGCGCGCTACGTGCTGGACAAGGGCGAAGACTGCGGCCAGAACGGCGAAGCCTACGAGCTCTCTCTGGCTGACCGCTGGATCATTTCGCAGCTGCAACGCACCGAAGCCGAAGTCACCCGCCAGCTCGACCAGTTCCGTTTCGACCTGGCCGCGCAAGCCTTGTACGAGTTCATCTGGAACCAGTATTGCGACTGGTACCTGGAACTGTCCAAGCCAGTGCTGTGGGACGAAAACGCCCCGGTCGAACGCCAGCGCGGCACCCGTCGCACCCTGGTTCGCGTGCTCGAAGTTGCCTTGCGCCTGGCGCACCCGTTCATGCCGTTCATCACCGAAGAAATCTGGCAGCGCGTCGCGCCGCTGGCCGGTATCGAAGGCAAGACGATCATGCTGCAACCTTGGCCAGTGGCCAATGAAGCGCGCATCGACCAGGCCGCCGAAGACGACATCGAATGGCTCAAGGGCCTGATGCTCGGCACGCGTAACATCCGTGGCGAGATGAACATCGGCCCGGGCAAACCGCTGCCGCTGTTCCTGAAGAACGTCAGTGCAGAAGACCAGCGTCGCCTGACCGAGAACGAAGCCCTGCTGAAGAAGCTGGCGCGCCTGGAATCGATCACCGTGCTGGCTGCTGGCGAAGAAGCACCGCTGTCCGCCACTGCCCTGGTCGGCGAGATGGAAGTGCTGGTGCCAATGGCTGGCCTGATCGACAAAGGTGCCGAGCTTGCGCGCCTGGACAAGGAAATCCAGCGTCTGCAAGGCGAAGTGCAACGCGTCGGCGGCAAGCTGTCCAACGCCGGGTTCGTTGACAAGGCTCCGGCCGAAGTCATCGACAAGGAACGCGCCAAACTGGCCGAAGCCGAACAGGCTCTGGGCAAGCTGGCCGAGCAGCATGCGCGGATTGCCAGTCTGTAACGGCAAATCGCAATAAAAAAGGGAGGCCCAAGTGGCCTCCCTTTTTTATGCCCGCCACTTTCTCTCAAACACCTTGAATCCCTTGTGGGAGCGAGCCTGCTCGCGAAGAGGTCCTGTCAGCCAACATCAATGTTGAATGATAAACCGCTTTCGCGAGCAGGCTCGCTCCCACAAGGGGAAATGCGGTTAACCTCCCAATTGGGTTCCCAAGTCCCGGATGTGGGACAATGCTCGCCACTTTTAGCCATACCCGAATCGACCGCCCCCATGAACACCCCTCGTACACCCAAACCTGCGCGTAAAAAGCCTGAATCCACGACCCCGGCCAAAGCCGTGGAGCCGCGCGAAAAGGCCAGCTTGCATCCGCGCAACCGCCACCAGGGTCGTTACGACTTCCCGGCGCTGATCAAGACCACGCCGGAACTGGCGAAGTTCGTGATCATCAACCCCTACGGCAAGGAAAGCATCGACTTCGCCAGCCCGGACGCGGTGCGGGTGTTCAACCGGGCGCTGCTCAAGTCGTTCTACGGCATCGCCCACTGGGACATTCCGGCCGACTATCTGTGTCCACCCGTTCCGGGTCGTGCGGACTACGTGCACTTCCTCGCCGACCTGCTGGCCAGCGGCAATGATGGCGAGATTCCCCGGGGCGCCGCGGTCAAGGTGCTGGACGTGGGCATGGGCGCCAACTGCGTGTATCCGTTAATCGGTCATAGCGACTACCGCTGGCAGTTCCTCGGCTCGGAAATCGACGCCACCGCCATCGCCGCCGCCAGGGCCATCATCCAGTCCAACGGTTTGAACAAGGCCATCCAGATTCGCCAGCAGGGCAACCGCAAGCATATTTTGCTGGGTCTGCTGGAGAGCGCCGAGCGCTTTGATCTGACGATGTGCAACCCGCCCTTCCACGCCTCGCTGGAGGAAGCCACCCGAGGCAGCAGCCGTAAATGGCGCGCGCTGGGCAAGGCCGATCCGAAACGCAAACTGCCAGTACTGAATTTTGGCGGTCAGGCGGCGGAGTTGTGGTGTGAGGGCGGTGAAGCGCGATTCGTCACCCAACTGATCAGCGAGAGCGCTCAGGTGGGTCAGCAGGTGTTGTGGTTCAGTACCCTGGTATCGAAAGCTTCGAACCTGCCGGCAATCCAGACCGCGCTGAAAAAAGCCGGGGCATTGCAAAGCCAGGTGGTGGAAATGTCCCAGGGCCAGAAACAGAGTCGCTTTGTGGCCTGGACGTTCCAGACCCAAGCGCAACAACAAACCTGGCGTCAGTCGCGCTGGGTGAAACCTGCAGCGCAATAATCTGCAGACACAAAAAAAACCGTGCCCGGATCGCTCCGGCGCACGGTTTTTTTTTAACAAGTCTTACTTGTTAACAGCGTCGGTCAGGCCTTTAGCCACAACCAGCTTGATCACTTTCTTGGCAGCGATTTCGATGGCGGCGCCAGTCGAAGGGTTACGGCCAGTACGGGCAGGACGCTCAGTCACTTTCAGTTTGCCGATACCTGGCAGAGTGATTTCGCCGCCGTTTTCCAGCTGATCGGCAACGATTTGGCCCAGTTGGTCCAGAGCGTTACGCGCGGTGGTTTTTGGCGCGTCGATAGCTTCAGCGATGTCGGCGATCAGTTGGTCTTTAGTAAGAGCCATGTAGTGTTCCTTCCCTATCAAATTCATATGGATTGCAGAGTGCAGTGTCAGCCATCGAGCCCGATCTTTTGGATCCGGCACCCTCGGCCAAATAACCACGGGATCGGGGTTATAGATTCCGAAATCAGGGTTTGGTTCGACCTGACAAATGCTGAATGCACGCTTAACGCAGTGACTACGCGTAAGACCGCGCAAAACTAGCACAGAGGCGGGGAAATATCCGCCTCTAGCTACCCAATTGGTCAGCTTTATTGCTCAAAATCGGCAAAAAAACGCATAAGCGCCACCGGTCGCCCCGCAATTGCCGTTCGCACCGCGCCAAAACCAGTGGTTGCGGTACACTGGGCGCTTTTTCGGGGAGCACGCCCTCCCGTCTTCCTTCAGCCGAGAAGCCCATGCCGATCCGTCATTGCATCGTCCACCTGATCGACAAAAAACCCGACGGCACACCTGCAGTTCTGCACGCTCGGGACTCCGAACTGGCCGAGTCCAGCGCCATCGAGAACATGCTTGCCGACCTCAACGAAAGTTATAACGCCAAACAGGGCAAGGCCTGGGGTTTCTTCCATGCCGAATCCGGGGCGCATCCGTTCAGCGGCTGGCTGAAGGAGTACTTCGATGGCGGCAAAGACTTCACCGCCTTCAGCCGCGTAGCGGTGGAACACCTGCAAAAACTCATGGAAGAGTCCAACCTCTCGGTCGGCGGCCACGTGCTGTTCGCCCACTATCAGCAAGGCATGACCGATTACCTGGCGATCGCCCTGCTGCACCACAGTGAAGGCGTCGCGGTGACCGAACAACTGGACGTGACCCCCTCCCGTCACCTGGACCTGGGCCAGTTGCACCTGGCGGCGCGAATCAACGTGTCGGAGTGGCAGAACAACAAGCAGTCCAAGCAGTACATTTCGTTCATCAAAGGCAAGAATGGCAAAAAGGTTTCGGAGTATTTCCGCGACTTCATCGGTTGCCAGGAAGGCGTTGACGGCCCCGGTGAAACCCGAACCCTGCTCAAGGCCTTCAGTGACTTCGTCGAAAGCGAAGACCTGCCCGAAGACGACGCGCGCGAGAAAACCAAGACCCTGGTGGATTACGCCAGCAGCCAGGCCAAGCTCGGCGAACCGATGGGCCTGGAAGAGTTATCGGAACTGATCGACGAAGACCGCCCGAAAGCCTTCTACGACCATATCCGCAACAAGGACTACGGCCTGTCGCCAGAAATCCCGGCTGATAAACGCACCCTGAACCAGTTCCGCCGTTTCACCGGCCGCGCCGAAGGCCTGTCCATCAGCTTCGAAGCGCACCTGCTGGGTTCGAAAATCGAGTACGACGAAGAAGCCGGCACGCTGATCATCAAGGGACTGCCAACGTCGCTCACCGATCAGCTCAAGCGCCGCAACTGATGCTCGGTAGCGTATTGAAGAAATGCCTGTTGATCCTGCTGGTGGTCGTGGTCTATCAGCATTGGGGCAAGATCGAGCGGGTGTTCAACCCGTCGCAAGTAGTGCCCGAGCAGACCCAGGCCAAGGCCAACGTCGTGCTTTACGCCACCGAGTGGTGCGGCTACTGCAAGCTGACCCGGCGCTTCCTCGATCAGAAAGGCATTCCCTACAAGGAATTCGATATCGAGAAGGATGACGAAGCGCGCAAGGCTTACCAGGCGCTGGGCGGCGGCGGGATTCCGATCATCGATGTCAACGGGACGTTGATTCGCGGGTATGACCCGGATGCGATTCTGGCGGCGTTGAAATGATTTAAAGGTCAAAAGATCGCAGCCTGCGGCAGCTCCTACAGGGTGTACATCGATCCCCTGTAGGAGCTGCCGCAGGCTGCGATCTTTCGCTTTTAGCAGGCCTCGATGCGAAACCCGAACCGCGGAAAATGCACATGCACCCAACCGCCGCGCTCGTCTTTACGACGCAGAATCAATTCCTCGCGACCGGCGAAAAGCAGCTCCCCCGCTACTGGATCAACACCATAGTCAGTCGCGGCGATTACCACCTGCTGACCGGGCTGGAACCCGTTCGGATCGGCAAACTGCTCGTCCGGCAGATCAACCGGCGTGGCATTGCGCGCCACCTCCAGGGCTTGTCCGGAAGTCATCTCGCTCGGCGCACCGTGACCGAAACCGAGCACCCGCGCCAACCAGGCCGACACCGCCGGATAGCTATCCACAAACGGTGAAGTCACGGCGGTTGCCTTGAGGAACCACAGCGGATGAGCCATTGCGAAGTCGGCAATCGACGGCTCGCCAAACAGATAATCGCCCTCCTCGCGCTGCAGCTGCTGCTCCAGGCGCGCCATGATCGTCGGCCATTGGTGTTTGGCCTGCTCGGCGGACAAGCGTGTAGCACTGCCACCGCTGAACAACGCGGCGCGGTCGGCGATGAATGCCTTGATCGCTTCCGGCGGCATATTGCCAAAGCGCACAGCTACCGATTCCGGCTGAAACACCAGGCTGACTGCATGCTGGAACACCACCGAATCGGCCCACGCGGCGAAGGAGGCCGCGATCATTTCCTGGCCTTCGGGGAAGAACGCCGGCAAGGCCTTTTCCTGTTCCAGGCGGCGGGCAATCAACGAAGTGTCGCAATAAATATCGGCGCCAACCTGCAACACCGGGGTTTTGCGATAGCCTCCGGTCAGGGCCGTCAGGTCAGGCTTTGGCATCACCGGCGAAATGTTCACCGAGCGCCAGGACAGCCCCTTGAAGCCCAGCAGCAAGCGGGCCTTTTCAGAAAAAGGGGAAGTCGGGTAATGATGAAGAATCAACTCGGACATGCTCGGCTCCGCCGCACGGGTAAGGAATCCGCAGCTTAGCGCGCAATCCATAAGCATCACACCGATATGCCTGATGGGAACTTATCAGTCAGATTGATAAGCCGGCAGCAAAGCTCGCCACCAGGCATTCCTTGGCGCTTTTCCTGAGTTTCTTGATCAGCCGTTCCTGGCGCAGCGCTTCGCTTTTATCGCGGCAGAGTTCGGTATAGACCAGCGCCACGGCCGGGCTGGAAAGAAAGAAGCGCGCGCCCTTGCCGCTCTGGTGAGTGGCAAAGCGGCGTACCGGATCGTCGCTGATCCCGCAGTAGAGCGCGCCATTGGCCGCGCGCACGAGGTAGACGAACCAGGGTTTACTCACCGGTGCATTGGCGTCGAGAGAATTTTCGCTGAGGGTGGTCACGGCACAATCAAAACTTGAAAGGAAACAAGCCGCGATCTTATCAGCGACTGGCCTGCCATGCCTTCAGCCCCTTCAGGGCCTGTGCCCGAACGGCGTTCCCTACCAATGGCGTCCAGCCCAGGATCAGGCCTTTGAAACCCAATGCCTGGCGGGACCAGGCCCACAGATCGAAACGGTCGTGGTGTTCGCAGATCTTGCCGTCACGGAAGACGAATCGTGCCTGGATGTCGTTGACCACGGTGTTGCCGGTCTGGCTGAACAGGTACGTCGCGACCCAATGCGCGGTGCCCGTGTGCTCATCGGCGTGAACGCTATCGAAGGTCAGGGAGAAATCCCTGGCCCGGGTCGTGAGCATGCGCCACATGTCGCCAGCATCGCGCCCGCGAAGCTCGCCGAACGCCGGATCACTGAACACCACGTCATCGGTATAGCAGGCGCTCATGGCCTCGGCGTCCAGCCGCTGGAAGGCTTGGTAGAACTGGGTGATCAATGCGCGATGGGCATCACTCATGGTCAGGCTCCGTACGAATAAAGGATGGCCAGCAAGATAGTCTGCAAAGCCGCCGAACACTATCGACATTCGTGGTGGGAATACCCTCTGGCACGCTAATGCACCATGCCACTGTCACGGGCATAAGCAAACAGATCCACGTCCGTGGAAATGCCCAGCCTCTGCATGGCCATGCTTTTCTGTTTACTGATCGTCGACACGCTGCGTTTGAAGTAACAAGCAATCTCGCTGACGGTCATGCCGCTGGCGAGCATTCTCACCACTTCATGTTCTTTGGCCGACAGTGACGGTAACGGGGACGAGTCCCCGGTGCCGGCCTCGGTCAGTTCGGCGCGCAGGGACTCGCTGATAAACCGCCGTCCCTGACTCACCGATTTGATCGCGTCGGGCAGCTCCGTCGCCGACGCGCCTTTAGCAACGATGGCCGTCGCACCTTCAGCGAAGGCCGACCTCAGTGTCGCGACGTTGGCAAACATGGTGACCAGAATGATCGGCAGCGCCGGGTAGTGCCGGCGCACCCTGCTCAGCATCTTCAGGCCATCGGCCTGCCCGTCGCCCGGCATGCAGAAGTCTGTGATCAGCAGATCACAAGGTAGTGTGGAAAGAAGACTCAGCAGGCTGTCGGGGCCGTCGGCTTCACCGACAACCACGCAGGTTGTGCTTGAATCGATGAGCATCCGCAAGCCGATACGAACGACGGGATGGTCGTCAGCGATGATGACGCGCATGGTCGTAGTTTTCCTGTGAGGTGACTGGAATGCGCGAAAAATAGCGCTGTCCACTGGCCACTACAACAACCAATCTCATCAGTAAAACAGCGACACTCAATGCCTTCGGGGTTTTGTCCTTTCTCTTACAAAACAAACAGACGCCCCCTACTTTTTTAAGCTACGTCACCCACGCCAAAAGACTACAGACAATACAGCGAACCATGACGAGTTGTAGTCCGTCGTCATCCTTCGTGCTCCGAACGCCGCGTTTTCGTATTAGTTGCATTCCTTCCGTCTACCCCGACCTATAGATTGCCTCCTGCCCACCCAGGGTAATGACTGACAACCTCCTTCAAGGAAGAGCCAACGCATGAACACACCTTTATCGTTGCTGGCCGCAGTCTTGCTGCTGACAGGCGCTCCGTCCGCTTTGGCCAGGTCCAACACCGACTTGAGTGTCACCGGCATGATCACTCCCAGTGCCTGTAAGCCCAGTCTCTCAAGCGGCGGTATCGTCGAGCACGGCAGGGTGGGGATGAAGGACCTGCATCCGGACCAGCCCACCCGGCTGGAAAACGGCACGCTCTACCTCGACGTGAACTGCGAGGCGGCCACCCTGTTTACCCTGACCACGGTGGATAACCGCAGCGGATCTTCTGCCATCAGCCCGAGCCAGCACGGGCTGGGGATCGTTAATGATGACGAAAAACTGGGCAGTGTAGCCCTTGGTCTGTTTGACGCGATTGCCGACAAAGCCGCGGTAAAAACCATCTCGTCCCGGGACGATGGTGTCAGTTGGCGAGCGTCGCCCTACCTGGGACATGCCGGCAAGACTTCGTTTGCGGCGATGAATGCCCCTGACACACCGATCGCCATAAAAGACCTGCATGCAAGGCTGACGGCATTCACCATTATCGTGCGTGCCAGCGACCTGACTCTGACCGATGAAATCCCCATCGACGGCCATATCACCGTGCAACTGGATTACTGACAGACCGCGTGCTGCGCAATATCAGCCTGGAGCGCTGACACCAGCAACCCGTGTCACGCCAGCACCCTTTTTTTGATCATTCAACGAGACACGTCATGACGATGTTTTCTGCTTTCGTGCGCCTTCTGATCCACGCCAGCGCTGGCTTACTCCCGCTCTTGATGACCGTTTACGCCCAAGCTGACGGGATGGTCCCGAACACTTCCGTGGTCATCATCAATGAGGCCGATGGCGAGGCGTCCGTTACAGTGACCAACACTGATACCACTCTGGCGTTGATGCACGTCACTCTCGAAAACATTGCCGAAGACCCTGAATCGCTGGTGTTTGTGACACCACCGCTGGCCCGGGTTGAAGCGTCGAAGACCCAGTTGGTGCGCTTTATTCTGCAATCGGAAAAACCCTTGCTCACCCAGCGTTTGAAGCGGGTGATCTTTGAAGGCATACCGCAAGGCAAACCCGCCGCCGAAGCTGGACAGGCCCGTGTAGGGGTGACGGTGCGCCAGAACCTGCCGGTGATTCTGCACCCTAAGGGCCTGGCGCCTAATCGCACCCCATGGACTGATCTTCAATGGTCACTAAATGGCGATCAACTGACCGTGCGCAATGACACTCCCTACGTGGTCCGTCTGGGCCAGCAGGTACATCTGCTGCCTTCGGCGGGCAGTGCGATGTTGCCCAAGACCTACGTGTTGCCCGGTGAGCACATCAGCGTTTCGGTACCAGCCGGGACTGCCACGCATGTGCGCTTTCAACCGGCCACCGTCTACGGTTTTGCGGTACCGCTCTATGACGCGCCGATCAGCTCCTGACGATTGCAGCGACCCAGGACGCCACAAAGGAACAGTGAGCGCCTTGTTTTCAGTGAAGTGGAATCCGAGCGTGACTGAGGCCACAGTGCAATCGGCCGGCACGCGCGCATAAACCAAGTGAAACCCATGAACACAGTGATGATTTACCGTGACGGCGAAGCCATGCCCGCGATTCGGTTGATTGCTCATCCTCACGCCTGCCGGCTGTGGATGAAAGCAGTGTTGCTGCTAGCTATTGTGCTGATGGCGCTCGATGCTCGAGCCGACGTGCCGTCGCCGGCATCGTTCGATAAAAACACCCTGCAGCAACGCGGTATCGATCCGGCGCTGGCGACGCTGTTGCTGGCGGCACCGAGCTTCCCCGCAGGGCGGCATCCGGTCACGTTGTCGGTCAATGGCCAGCGTCAGGGTCGGGTCGACGTCCGGTTCAATCGCGACGGGACGTTGTGCTTTGATCGCGACTTGCTCGACGCGGCGAACCTGGGTGTGCCTGAACAGTTGGTGGACGCACAACCTGCAAACGACACCCCGTGTCACGATGTGCTCGGCACCTGGCCGCAAACCGTCGTCGATCAGGACCCGGCCAATCTTGCCCTGTCATTGATCGTGCCCGGCGACGCACTGCGCCCGGTTCTTCGAGATGTGTCCGGCTATCAAACCGGCGGCATCGCCGGCCTGCTCAATTACGACGTAATCGGTCTGCACAGCCGATACGGCGATGATTCGAGTCGCTACGCCTCGGCCAGCACCGAGCTGGGTTTCAATGCCGGTGACTGGATCGTGCGCAGCCGACAAATTCAGACCTGGCAGGACGATATCTCCCGCACGACGCACATTGCGGCGTACGCCCAGCGCACATTCGCCAGCCAGGAAGCGGTGCTGCAGGCGGGCCAGATCAATCTCTACAACCCGGTGCTGGCCGGTGCGCAGATCACCGGCGTGCAAGTACTGAACGAACAGGCACTGCAGGTCGAAGGACAAAGCGCGGTCATCGAAGGCATTGCCAACAGTCAGGCGCAGGTCGAAATCCGCCAGAACGGCGCGTTGATCCACTCCACGGTGGTGCCCGCCGGACCGTTTGCGTTGACCAATGTACGTCGCCTCAACAGCCGCTCCGATGTGGAAGTCACGGTCAAGGAGGCTGATGGCAGCGAGCGCCGCTTCACCGTTCCTGCCGCGATGCTCGGCATCGGTTTACCGGCTCCGGGTTACTCGCTGGCGGCTGGCAGGGTGCGCAATACCGGCGACGAAGAAGGTGGCGATCCCTGGGTGATCAGTAGCGGCTGGAGCGGTGCACTCGGCGCACAAGCCCTGCTGAGCGTCGGCATTACCGGCGCCGACGAGTACCGCGCGGCGGGTGCCGGCATCGCGCTGTTACCCTCACCTGTCACCCAGATTCAAGCCACGTTGACAGGTGCCAACGCCAGCGGCCAACAACCCGGTAAAGGGCTTCAGATCGACCTGAGCGCCTCGCACCTTTTGAGCGAGCAGTGGTCACTCAATGCCGGCGGTTCTTACCGGACCCCGGGTTACCGGGAACTGGAAGACGCAGTGTTCGATAGCACCAGTGACCAGCGCAATTCCCGTTACCGCGATCAGCAAAGCGCTGCACTGTCCTGGTCCCATCCCTGGCTCGGCGCATTCAGTGCCGGCTTCAGTCGTTCTGGCACGTTCGACGGTGACAGCAGCAGCCGCGCGCTCGCCTCCTGGGGGACCAACATCGGCGGTGTATCGATCTCGGCTACGGCTGAGTGGCAAGTCAGTGGCGCCAACCGCAGCGACGACAGCGTATATGTGAACCTGAGCATCCCGCTGGGCCAGAACCGCCGGGCACGCACCTGGGCGCGCAGCACGGGCGGCGAGTACCGCAGCGGCGTGGGCGTGAGTGAACAGATCAACGATCAACTGGCGTATCGGGTCGGCGTCGAGCACGACACACGAGACCGGCAGGTGCAATCGAGCGCGGGGGTTTCCTTGCTGCCGCGCTACACCCAACTGGACCTGAACTACACACGTACCGATGCCGAGCGTGACAGTTATCAGATCGGTGCCCGGGGCGGGGCCGTGCTGCACGGCGGTGGCGTGACGCTGTCGCCCTATCAGGTGAGCGACACCTTCGCGCTGCTTTCGGTGGGCGATATGGGTGCGATCAAAGTGACGACGCCCAGCGGCCCGGTCTGGACCGACTGGCAAGGCCGGGCGGTGGTCCCGCAAGTGGTGGCCTACGGTCGCAGCGCGGTGGAAGTGGACACCAGAACCCTGCCGCGCAACGCCGACATCAACAACGGGCTGGCGGTGATTTCGGCCGGTCGCGGTGCCGTCGACAACGTTGAGTTCGGCATCAGCCTGACACGGCGCGCCTTGCTCAAAGTGACTAACAACAACGGGGAGCCACTACCCCGTGGCGCGGCTGTGAATACCGGGGAGGGTGAGTTCGTCACCCTGGTGCAGGACGGCGGCCTGGTGTTCCTGCCCAACGTCCTCGACACCCGTGCGCTGTGGATCAGCGCGCCGGGGATGGAACGTTGTGAACTGCGTTTCACACTGCCGGAGGACGCCGATCCCAGCGCCTATTACGAAACAGCACCCGCCCAGTGCGGGGCTCTTTGAGGATGATGATATGAACCTGTTGCGCTATTGGCTGCCGGGCCTCGTCTTTGCGGTACTGAGCGGGCTCATGCCGGTCGCCCGGGCATCCACTGATGACTGTCAGTTCAACCTGAGTCAACCGCTGCTTGATTACGGTCTGATGAATCGGGCGATACGCCCCGATGCCAGTCCTGAGCGATCCTTGGGTGAGCGTCGCCTCGGCCTGAGCCTGAGCTGTTCGCAACCGGTCGACATGAGCGTGTTTTACCGGGCCATGGCGACAACGGCCGAACGCTTTCGCTTTGCCGAACGCGGCAGCTACCAGATCCGTGTTCGCGACGCAGCGCTTGATGGTCGGTCAGTCGAGATCGGTTTGATTGCCGGTGTCGGTCAGGCGCCCGTGATGACGGCATCGAACCTGATCTGGCGACCGGCGCACGGGATCGTTCCGGTACAGGCAGGTGTGCCCGCGCAGGGCCGCCATTTCACGGCGCAGCTCGAGCTGACCGCCTGGGTACAAGAGCAAGGTCAACAGGTGCGTGATGCAGTCACCTGGGAAACCACGGGGGAGTTCGACGCGACTAGCATCGGACGTCGCCAACAGGCGACCTTGCGCGCCCGATTCGCACCGGCGGCCTGCGAACCGGCGCTATCCAACGGTGGGCTGGTCGACTTTGGCACGCTGTCGGTAAACGACCTGAACGCGACCCAAAGCACGCGTCTGCCTGCGCGATCCCTGACGTTGAACGTGCGCTGCGATGCACCGACTACGTTCGCCATGCTCATGCATGACAACCGCTTGGGTACGGCGATAGCCAACAACGAAACGGACTACGGCCTGGGGACGGATAGCCGCAACGGCAAGATCGGTTCGTTTTCGCTGAACTTCGACCCGGTCGACGCCAGCGCCGACCCGTTCGCCAGCCTCTTTCTAACCGGTTCCGCCAATGGCGGCATGGCATGGAGCACGGCCGGCCCGACCTCGATGGCCATCGGCAAAAACAGCTACCTGGGTTTTACCGACAACCCCGCAAATTCCGGCCCGGCACTGATCCAGAACCTCAGCACCCGGCTCACCGTCAACGCCGTCATCGCCCCTACCAACAGCCTGGATTTGAGCAGCGCCATCGACCTCGATGGCTCGGGGACGATCGAGATTATTTACCTGTAGCAAACCACCCAACCTGGTACGCGCCCCGAATGCAATCAAGCATCGTGGCCAGCCGGGACAACAACCCTAGAAGTGAGTAACACATAATGAAAAAATACTTGGCAGCACTCTCGGCCACCGCATTGATCGGCATCGCGCCTTATGCGCTTGCAGCCCCCAGCACCGATTTGACGGTCATCGGTACCATCACCCCCAATGCGTGCACGCCGACCTTGTCTGGCGGCGGGGTCGTCGACCACAAGACGATTTCGTCCAACGACTTGAATCAGGACAAATCCACGAACCTGCCTGACAAGACCTTGCAACTCTCCGTGAGTTGCGGTTCAGCCATTGCGTTCAGGCTGAAACCGATCGATAACCGGATTGGTTCCGGTATAGGTAGCAATTTGTTCGGCCTGGGTTACATCAACGGCAATCAGAAGCTCGGCAGTGTCGATGTGCAAATCAGGGCTCCACTGGCCGATGGTGTTCCGGTGCAGCCTTTGCAGTCTAACGACGATGGCAACACCTGGTTTCAATCGGCCTTTCTGGCACCTAGTACCCTCGCGGCATTCAGGTCTACCGGTGGACCGTACACGCCGATCGCCATCAAGGAACTGATAACCGACCTTCGGATATACACCCAGATTGCCCGCGCCGACTCACTCGACCTGACCAACGATGTCGCCCTCGACGGCTCGATTACCCTCGAAGTCGAGTATCCATAACACCGCAGCCCACCTTGCCCGGACTCATGCCCCGGGCAAGGACTCATGCCGCTTGCTCGTCCTGCCAAGGAGCGAATTCAGACTTTTTCGCTGACCACCTGAACGTAAAGCGAACGCCCGGCGCCCAGCCCGGCAATGATCGCACCCAGGCCGATCACCCCGAAGATCCAGCCCACGGCGTTCCAGCCGCCGGTCCAGTCGTGCACGATGCCGACCGCGAATGGCCCCATGGAGGCCAGGGTGTAGCCGAAACCCTGGGCCATGCTCGACAGGTTCGCCGCCACGTGGGAATCGCGCGAGCGCAATACGATCAGGGTCAATGCCAGGCTGAACGTGGCGCCCTGCCCCAGCCCCAGCACAATCGCCCATCCCCACAAGCCTTCGATCGGGGCGTACAGGCAACCGAACAAACCTGCCAGGGTCAGCGCCATGACGATCACGATCGCCAGGCGCTGGTCCTTGCCGCGAGTCGCCAGCCATGGCGCTGCAAGGGAGCTGATCAATTGAACGATCACCGAACCCGACAGCACCAGCCCGGCCTGGGTTGCGCTCAGGCCACGACCGATCAGGATCGACGGCAACCAGCCGAACACGATGTAGGCCAGGGACGATTGCAGGCCCATGTACAAGGTGACTTGCCAGGCCAACGGGTCGCGCAGCAATCCTCGCACGCGATAGGCAACGTTATGCGCGCCGTGTTTCTGCCCGGTTTGTGGCAGCCAGAACATCGCCGCGATCAAGGCTGGAATCACCCAGAACCCGAGGCCCAGGCTCCAGCTGTTGTCGAAGTGTTCACTCAACGGCACCGTGGCGCCCGCGGCCATTGCCGCGCCCAGGCACAGGGCCATGGTGTAGACACCGGTCATGGTACCGGCGTGTTTAGCGAAGTCGCGCTTGACGATGCCCGGCAGCAACACGCCGATCACGCCGATGCTGGCACCTGCCAGCACACTGCCGGCAAACAGACCGATTTCGCCGAAGGAACTGCGCAGGATGATCCCCCCCGCCAGCGTCAGGAGAATGCCCAACACCACACGCTCGGCCCCGAAGCGGCGCGCCAGCACCGGTGCCAGCGGAGCGAACAAACCGAGGCACAGTACCGGCAACGTCGTCAGCAAACCGGCTTGGGCCGCCGACAGGCCGAGGCTTTTCGACACCTCGCTCAGCAGCGGCGCCATGCTCGACAGCGCCGGGCGCAGATTCAAAGCCACCAGGATCAGGCCCAGCAGCAACAACCACGGATGCCGCAGAACTGGCTGGGTTTGCTGGACCTGCTCGTCATCGGCCTCGGCGTCGATCAGCAGCTCTTCCAGCTCTGCCGTGCGCTTGGGTGAAGTGACATCGGTGTGCTGGCTGGACATGGCGTTCTCGGTTTCAAGGTTCATTGATCAACTGCCTCGACAGGGCTTTGGCCCGCTCCGGGTCGCGTTGCTCCACGGCATCAAGCAGTTCGACGTGCAGGTCGAACACCTCCTGGCGCCGGGGCGTGATGTTCAGGCAGTGGCGCAATTGTTCGCCGACAACGCTGGAGAAATAGCGATACAGCTCACTGAGCGTCGGGTTGTGCGCGGCGTCCACCAGGCGTCGGTGGAACACCAGGTCACAGGCGATGTAGGTGTCGAGATCGCCGTGATAGTGGGTACCGCTGACGCCCAGTGCCTCGCGCAAGGCCACCAGGTCTTCATCGGTGCGGCGCATGGCGGCCAGGCCGATGGCCTCGACTTCAAGGATGTGCCGTGTCTCCCGGGCCTGTTCGAGTGAGCAGCGGGACAACGCCTTTAGGGTGTCCAGCGGATCGACCACCGCGCGCAGGTAACTGCCGTCTCCCTGACGGATCTCGATCAACCCGGAAAACGCCAGCACGCGCATGGCTTCGCGCACCGTGTTGCGGCTGATGCCCAGCTCTGCGGACAACTCGGGCTCGGTGGGCAAACGCTGGCCGACCGCCCAGACGCCCTGGTTGATGCGCAAGCGCAACTGCTCCAAGGCCTGATCGACCAGGGAGCGCTTGATTAACGGAGAAGTATCTGACATGGGATTCATCCTTTCATCCAATCATAGGATGAATTTTCTGACATCTTAGTCAGCTTAACGCCAGAGAACAACCCTCCCCTCTGTAGGAGGTAGGAGCGAGCATGCTCCGGGTGGCGTTCCGACGATGGTCGTCAACGATAACGTTGGAAACCTGGCACCCCGCGGAGCACTCAGGTTTTTCGCGAGCATGCTCGCTCCTACTGGGATGGCAGGGACGGCAGGATTGGCAGGCGAAAAAAAACCCTTCACGGTTTGCCGTGAAGGGCCTTTTTTGATGCACGTGTATCAGGCTTCGGTCTTGGCTGCCGCTGCTTTGGCAGCCGCGTCCTTGATCAGCGCCTGCAGCGAACCATCAGCGGACATTTCAGTCATGATGTCGCTACCGCCAACCAGCTCGCCAGCTACCCACAATTGCGGGAAAGTTGGCCAGTTGGCGTATTTAGGCAGGTTGGCGCGGATTTCCGGGTTCTGCAGGATATCCACGTACGCAAATTTTTCGCCACACGCCATCACGGCCTGCGCGGCTTTCGCGGAGAAGCCGCACTGCGGGGCATTCGGCGAGCCTTTCATGTAAAGCAGAATGGTGTTGTTGGCAATCTGCTCTTTAATCGTTTCGATGATATCCATGGAGCACCTCGGCTGAACTTTCCGACTCATGGGTCGGCACGGTGGCGCATTGTAACGGAAAGCCGAGCGCCCTGCTCGGTCTCTCCGTCAGATGCGATCAGGCCGCTACCACGGTCACTGGCACACCGTTCAACGCCGCATTACCCGACAACTCGTCGAGCTGACACTCGTCGGTCAGGTCATTGGCGCTGGAACCCGGCTGACCACTGGCGATGCTCATTTGCACACCTGGCCGGGCATGGCCCCAACCGTGTGGAAGACTGACCACACCTTTCATCATATCCAGGCTGGCCAACACTTCCACTTCGATCACCCCGACCCGCGAACTGACCCGCACCTTCTGCCCGTCGCTTAACTTGCGACTCGCCAGATCATCCGGGTGCATCAACAACTGATGACGCGGCTTGCCCTTCACCAGACGGTGATAGTTGTGCATCCATGAGTTATTGCTGCGCACATGTCGCCGACCGATCATCAACAACTCATCGCTGGTCGGCGCCTGCAATGTCGCGAAACGCGCCAGGTCGGCGAGGATTGCGGCGGGGGCAGCCTGGATTCGTTGATTGGCGGTTTTCAGGCGGGGCGCCAGGTTGGGTTTCAGTGCGCCCAGGTCAACCCCATGGGGATGATCGAACAGGGTTGCCAGCGACAGCTTGTGTGGCGACGCGTCGCCGTACAGTCCCATGCGCAAACCGCGGTCGATCATCTGCGCCGGGGCGATAGTGGGCTTCAACTCCTTGCCGGTCTTCGCTGCAAACGCCTGGGCCAACCCGACGAAAATCTCCCAGTCGTGCAATGCACCCTCGGGCTTGGGCAGGATGGCGCGGTTGAAGCGGCTGACATTGCGCACCGCAAACATATTGAAGGTGGTGTCGTAATGATCGTTTTCCAGCGCAGAAGTAGACGGCAGGATCAGGTCGGCATAACGCGTGGTTTCATTGATGTACAGGTCGACACTGACCATGAACTCCAGGCCGTCCAGCGCCTGCTCGAGCTGGCGTCCATTGGGCGTGGACAGCACCGGGTTGCCCGCCACGGTGATCAATGCACGGACCTGCCCTTCGCCTTCGGTGAGCATCTCTTCGGCCAGCGCCGACACCGGCAGTTCGCCACCGTACTCCGGGCGCCCGGACACCCGACTCTGCCACACATTGAAGTGCCCGCCCGACGTCGAAGCCACCAGGTCCACCGCCGGTTCCGTGCACAAGGCACCGCCGACGCGGTCGAGGTTGCCGGTAACCAGGTTGATCAACTGCACCAGCCAATGGCACAGGGTGCCGAATGCCTGGGTCGAGACGCCCATGCGTCCGTAGCAAACCGCCGTGGGTGCGGCGGCAAAATCCCGTGCCAATTGGCGGATCCGCTCCGCCGGCACCGCACACAATGGACTCATGACGTCGGCGGAGAAACCGGTCACGGCTTCGCGCACCTGGTCCAGACCGTCCACTGGCAAATGACTGTCGCGGGTCAGGCCTTCGGCGAACAGGGTATGCAGCAGACCGAACAGCAGCGCCGCATCGCCACCGGGGCGCACGAACAGATGCTGGTCGGCGATTGCCGCCGTTTCGCTGCGACGCGGATCGACCACCACGACCTTGCCGCCTCGGGCCTGGATCGCCTTCAAGCGTTTTTCCACGTCGGGCACGGTCATGATGCTGCCGTTGGAGGCCAGCGGGTTGCCGCCTAGGATCAACATGAAGTCGGTGTGGTCGATGTCCGGTATCGGCAACAGCAAACCGTGGCCATACATCAAGTGACTGGTCAGGTGATGGGGCAACTGGTCGACCGACGTCGCGGAATACCGGTTACGGGTTTTCAGCAAGCCAAGGAAGTAATTGCTGTGGGTCATCAACCCATAGTTGTGCACGCTGGGGTTGCCTTGATAGACCGCCACCGCATTCTGCCCGTGGCGCTCCTGAATCGCGGCCAGGCGTTCGGCGACCAGGTTGAAGGCGTCGTCCCATTCGATGGGTTGCCACTCGCTGCCCACCCGTCGCATTGGCTGATGCAGGCGATCCGGATCGTTCTGGATGTCTTGCAGGGCAACCGCTTTGGGGCAGATGTGCCCACGGCTGAAGCTGTCCTGGGGGTCGCCCTTGATCGAGGTGATCTGCAGGTTGCCCTCGAGCTCGGTGGTTTCGATGGTCAGCCCGCAAATGGCTTCACACAAATGGCACGCACGGTGATGGAGAGTCTTGGTCATGGCCAGTCTCTGTCTTGTTCTGGGCGGGCAATAGCGACCGCGGAAACAAAACTATGGTGCCTGCCCCTCCAGCGCGCCAGCGACGTTCATCTTGTGAATCGGTGGTTATCAGGCCTGCCGATAACCGCAAGCCATCAGCTCGAAGGCAACCTCGGCGGCGCCTGCAACTGGATTTCCTGGAGGGTTTCGACCGGCCCTTGGGCTGCGTGCACACCGGTCAGCTCGCCAATCAGGCGCCAGTGTTCGTCAAGCCCGGCACTGATGGTGACCATGCGATCGATCATGCGCCGTCCTGCGTCGCGTGTGACCTGGTCGTCGCTGCGCAGCAGTTCGAAAGACATCGATGTCATGGAGGCGGTCAGGTGAGTCAGGGAGCGTGCCGTGAGGCCGAGCAATTCCATAAGCTGCTGTTCTTTCGATTCCATCGCTGAGCTTCCTGCGTCACTCGTGAATTAGTTATAACCCAGCACTTTGCATTCGCAAGTATTTCAGATCGGCTGCGCCCGGCACCAAGGTCACGAACCACCGGCCGAAAACCGACTGTCTGTTCGCCATCCCCGCCCCTCTGGATTGCCAAGTTCCAAGGCCCCGGTGTACAAATGACTGGCTGCAGTCAGGAAACAGGCTTCAAAAGCGCTATTGCGGTCCACCGATAGCCCCTCTGAAATCCCCTAAAAACCGTAGCCCTATTGGTAAGACGCGACATTTAATTATAAGATCGCGCCTTCCCCTATTTCGTCGCCCCGTGCGGCTTACGCCGCAGGTCTCGCCCGTTGTTCCGTTAAACAAGGCTTTGAGCATCTGCGGTTTGTAGCAAAAAGGTAGTCAATGATGAGCGCAAGGCACTTTCTCTCCCTGATGGATTGCACGCCCCAAGAGCTGGTCAGCGTGATCCGTCGAGGCGTTGAGCTCAAAGACCTGCGTAACCGCGGTGTACTGTTCGAGCCTTTGAAAAACCGCGTGCTCGGGATGATTTTCGAAAAGTCCTCGACCCGCACCCGAATTTCGTTCGAAGCCGGCATGATCCAGCTCGGTGGCCAGGCGATCTTCCTGTCGCCGCGCGATACCCAATTGGGCCGTGGCGAGCCAATCGGCGACTGCGCGATCGTCATGTCGAGCATGCTCGACGCCGTGATGATCCGCACCTTTGCCCACAGCAACTTGACCGAATTCGCCGCTAACTCCCGTGTGCCGGTGATCAACGGCCTGTCCGACGACCTGCACCCGTGCCAGTTGCTGGCCGACATGCAGACGTTCCTCGAGCACCGTGGCTCCATCCAGGGCAAGACCGTTGCCTGGATCGGTGACGGCAACAACATGTGCAACAGTTATATAGAAGCGGCGATCCAGTTCGACTTCCAGTTGCGCATCGCCTGCCCGGAAGGTTACGAACCCAATCCCGAATTCGTGGCCAAGGCCGGCGATCGGGTGACCATCGTTCGTGATCCCCAGGACGCCGTGCGCGGTGCGCATCTGGTGAGCACTGACGTCTGGACCTCCATGGGCCAGGAAGAAGAAACTGCCAAGCGCCTGCAGCTGTTTGCTCCATACCAGGTCAACCGTGCCCTGCTCGACCTGGCCGCCCCGGACGTACTGTTCATGCATTGCTTGCCAGCTCACCGCGGCGAAGAGATCAGCCTCGACCTGCTCGACGACCCGCGCTCGGTGGCATGGGACCAGGCTGAAAACCGGCTTCACGCACAAAAGGCCCTGCTCGAGTTTCTGGTCGAAGCGGCGTACCACCACGCATGAGCCAGCCATTACTGCTTAACCTGCGCAACCTCGCCTGCGGCTATCAAGACCAGCGCGTGGTGCAAAACCTCAACCTGCATTTGAACGCCGGTGACATCGGCTGCCTGCTGGGCTCCTCGGGCTGCGGCAAGACCACCACCCTGCGTGCCATTGCCGGCTTCGAACCGGTGCACGAAGGTGACATCCAGCTGGCTGGCGAGACCATCTCCAGTGCCGGTTTCACCCTCGCGCCCGAGAAACGTCGCATCGGCATGGTGTTCCAGGACTACGCCCTGTTTCCGCATTTGAGCGTGGCTGACAACATCGCCTTCGGCATTCGCAAACATCCGAACAAGGATCGCGTCACCGAAGAGTTGCTCGAACTGGTCAACCTGAAAAACCTCGGCAAGCGTTACCCCCACGAGCTCTCCGGTGGCCAGCAGCAACGGGTCGCCCTGGCTCGCGCCCTGGCGCCAGAACCGCAATTGCTGCTGCTGGACGAACCGTTCTCCAACCTCGACGGAGAATTGCGCCGCAAACTCAGCCACGAGGTGCGCGACATCCTCAAGGCCCGTGGCACCAGCGCGATCCTGGTGACCCACGACCAGGAAGAGGCCTTCGCGGTCAGCGATCACGTCGGCGTGTTCAAGGAAGGCCGGCTTGAGCAATGGGATACGCCCTACAACCTCTATCACGAACCACTGACACCCTATGTGGCCAGCTTCATCGGCCAGGGTTACTTCATTCGCGGCCAGTTGAGCAGCCCGGAGTCGGTGCAGACGGAACTCGGTGAATTGCGCGGCAACCGCGCCTACACCTGGCCGGTCGGCGGTGCGGTGGATGTATTGCTGCGTCCGGACGATATCGTCTATGCGCCAGACAGTGCATTGAAGGCGCGGATCGTCGGCAAGTCTTTCCAGGGTGCCTCGACGCTTTACCGCCTGCAAATGCTGACCGGCGCACAACTGGAATCGATTTTCCCGAGCCACGTCGATCATCTGATCGGCGCAGAAGTCGGCATTCGTGTGGCAGCGGAACACCTGGTGCTGTTCCAGGCGTCCGGCAGTACGGCGGCGCATATTCCGACGGTTGATTCCGGGGTTCGGCGCTACAGCACTGCGCACTGATCAACAGCAAAAGATCGCAGCCTGCGGCAGCTCCTACATTGGAATGCGCTCCCTGTAGGAGCTGCCGCAGGCTGCGATCTTTTCGTTTTCAACCCAAGTTCAAGCTCGGCCTATATCGGCGAATGTTGCCTGGGTGTGCTCCGCCAGCACCGCCGGTGCCAGTTCGACCTCCAACCCCCGCCGTCCCGCACTGACAAAAATGCTCGCCAACGGCTGGGCCGAACTGTCGATAAAGGTCCGCAAGCGCTTCTTCTGTCCCAGCGGGCTAATACCGCCCAGTAGATAACCGGTGGAGCGTTGCGCCGCCGCAGGGTCGGCCATTTCGACCTTCTTCACCTTGGCCGCATGGGCCAGGCCCTTCAAGTCCAGGCTTCCGCCGACGGGCACCACCGCAACCAGCAATTCGCCTTTCTCACTGGCCGCCAGCAAGGTCTTGAACACTTGCGCCGGGTCCAGTCCGAGCTTCTCCGCCGCTTCCAGCCCATAGGAAGCGGCCTTCGGGTCATGTTCATAACTGTGCACACGGTGTTCGGCGCGAACCTTTTTCAGCAAATCCAATGCGGGTGTCATGACAGCTCCAGACTGGGTGGCGGTAGAAATCCTCGGCCGGATTCTAAGACATTGACCCACAAAAGGCTCTATTGCGGCACTGCCTTAAAAAAGCCCATGTGATTTTGCACACTCACCGACGCGATCATTCACAGAACTAATAGATTATTTGTGACCAGCGGTTCACTTTCGACCTTTGACATCAGCGTTTCTTGTCTATATTTTTTCGTTTCTGAAACTGTATGAAATGTCTTACCGCAGTACCCAGCTGCAAAACGGGAACAGGATGGGGATCCTGCCTCAATGAAGAACGCGCTTCGACCATGATGAAATGAAAGCGCCAGACAAGAAAAAAAATGAGGTTTCAATGACAACTGCTTTACAACAACCGTCGCTGTCGAGCCAATGCATGGCCGAGTTCCTGGGCACTGCGCTGCTGATCTTCTTTGGTACGGGCTGCGTTGCCGCGCTCAAGGTCGCGGGTGCCAGCTTTGGCCTCTGGGAAATCAGCATTATCTGGGGTATTGGCGTGAGCATGGCGATCTACTTGACCGCCGGGGTTTCCGGCGCTCACCTGAACCCTGCCGTCAGTATCGCACTGAGCATTTTTGCCGACTTCGAAAAGCGCAAACTGCCTTTCTACATCGTCGCCCAGGTGGCGGGTGCCTTTTGCGGCGCATTACTGGTGTACACGCTATACAGCAATCTATTCTTCGATTTCGAACAAACTCACCAAATGGTTCGCGGCAGTGCGGCCAGCCTCGAATTGGCGTCGGTGTTCTCCACCTTCCCCAATCCAGGCTTGTCCACGGCCCAGGCGTTCCTTGTCGAAGTGATCATCACCGCCATCCTGATGGGCGTGATCATGTCGCTGACCGACGATAACAATGGCCTGCCCAACGGCCCGCTGGCGCCGATACTGATCGGTCTGCTGATTGCGGTGATTGGTAGTTCCATGGGCCCGCTGACCGGTTTTGCGATGAACCCGGCACGGGACTTCGGTCCTAAACTGATGACTTTCTTCGCTGGCTGGGGTGAAATTTCCTTCACTGGCGGCCGCGATATCCCGTACTTCCTGATTCCGGTTTTTGCGCCGATTGTCGGTGCCTGCCTGGGTGCTGCCGCCTACCGCGGCTTGATTGCCCGTCACTTGCCTGGCGCCGCGCCTGCTACACAGGATGCAACACCGGCCATTGACGGCAAGCCCAGAATTTCCTGATAGCGTTGGCGCGCGAAACCTGCCCGTTTGCTCGCGCGCCAGACCTCACTTCCCTTTTTCGTCCAAGGCAATCGACATGACCGACACTCAGAACAAGAATTACATCATTGCCCTCGATCAGGGTACGACCAGCTCGCGCGCGATCATTTTCGACCGTGACGCCAACGTGGTCTGCACCGCACAGCGCGAGTTCGCGCAGCATTATCCACAAGCCGGCTGGGTCGAACACGATCCGATGGAAATCTTCGCCACCCAAAGCGCGGTGATGGTCGAGGCCCTGGCGCAAGCTGGCCTGCATCACGATCAGGTCGCAGCCATCGGCATCACCAACCAGCGTGAAACCACGGTGGTCTGGGACAAGAATACCGGCCGCCCGATCTACAACGCGATCGTCTGGCAATGTCGGCGCAGTACCGAAATCTGCCAACAGCTCAAGCGCGATGGCCATGAGCAATACATCAGCGAAACCACGGGACTGGTTACCGACCCGTACTTTTCCGGCACCAAGCTCAAGTGGATTCTCGACAACGTCGAGGGCAGCCGCGAGCGCGCGCGCAACGGTGAGCTGCTGTTCGGCACTGTCGACAGCTGGCTGATCTGGAAATTTACCGGCGGCAAGGTGCACGTCACTGACTACACCAACGCCTCGCGCACGATGCTCTTCAACATCCACACCCTGGAGTGGGATGCGAAGATGCTGGAGTTGCTGGACATCCCCCGGGAAATGTTGCCGCAGGTGAAGTCCTCTTCGGAAATTTACGGCCACACCAAAAGCGGCATCGCCATCGGTGGTATCGCTGGCGACCAGCAGGCCGCCCTGTTCGGGCAGATGTGCGTCGAATCCGGCCAAGCGAAAAACACCTACGGCACCGGTTGCTTCCTGCTGATGAACACCGGTGACAAAGCCGTGAAATCCAACCACGGCATGCTCACCACCATCGCTTGCGGCCCACGCGGCGAAGTCGCCTATGCATTGGAAGGGGCGGTGTTCAACGGCGGCTCCACCGTCCAATGGCTGCGCGATGAGTTGAAGGTCATCAACGACGCCCACGACACCGAATACTTCGCCAACAAGGTCAAGGACAGCAACGGCGTGTACCTGGTGCCAGCCTTCACCGGCCTCGGCGCGCCGTACTGGGACCCTTACGCCCGTGGGGCGCTGTTCGGCCTGACCCGTGGCGTGCGCGTCGACCACATCATTCGCGCCGCGCTGGAATCGATTGCCTATCAGACCCGCGACGTCCTCGACGCCATGCAGCAGGATGCCGGCGAACGCCTCAAGGCCCTTCGCGTTGACGGCGGTGCAGTGGCGAACAACTTCCTGATGCAGTTCCAGGCCGACATTCTCGGCACCCAGGTCGAGCGTCCGCAGATGCGCGAAACCACGGCATTGGGCGCCGCTTACCTGGCGGGACTGGCCTGTGGCTTCTGGGGCAGCCTGGACGAGTTGCGCGGCAAGGCTGTGATCGAGCGCCAGTTCGAACCGACCCTGGATGAAGCGGCGAAGGAAAAACTCTACGCCGGCTGGAAAAAAGCCGTCAGCCGCACACGCGATTGGGAGCCTCACGAAGGGGCTGAATAAGCCAGGCTGTAAGGCTCGTATCGGGATGTAACTGGTAGGGAGCAGATTCCTGCGGCATCATGGGCAAATTTTGCACGGCAGCCCAAAGGACGCCCCATGAATCTGCCTCCCCGTCAGCAGCAAATCCTCGAACTGGTTCGCGAACGCGGTTATGTGAGCATCGAGGAAATGGCCACGCTGTTCGTTGTTACCCCGCAGACCATCCGCCGCGACATCAATCAGCTGGCGGAAGCCAATCTGTTGCGCCGCTACCACGGTGGCGCGGCTTACGATTCCAGTGTTGAAAACACTGCCTACGCCATGCGCGCCGATCAGATGCGCGACGAGAAACAGCGCATCGGCGAAGCCATTGCCGCACAGATCCCCGACCACGCTTCGCTGTTCATTAATATCGGTACGACCACTGAGTCGATTGCCCGCGCCCTGCTCAATCACAATCACCTGAAGATCATCACCAATAACCTGCACGTGGCCTCGATGCTCAGCGCCAAGGACGACTTCGACGTCCTGCTGACCGGAGGCAATGTGCGGCGAGACGGTGGCGTGGTCGGCCAGGCCAGCGTCGACTTCATCAACCAGTTCAAGGTCGACTTTGCCTTGGTCGGCATCAGCGGCATCGATGAAGATGGCAGCCTGCTGGATTTCGATTATCAGGAAGTGCGGGTATCCCAGGCGATCATCGCCAACGCGCGCAAAGTGATTCTCGCCGCCGACTCCAGCAAATTCGGGCGCAACGCCATGATCCGCCTGGGGCCCATCAGCCTGATCGATTGCCTGGTGACCGACCAGCAGCCGGTGCCGGCGCTGACGCAGTTGTTGAATCAACACAAGATTCGCCTCGAAGTCGTTTAACCCCTGCGCGATTCTCGTTCCCACGCTCCGCGTGGGAACGATCAGCGCGAGAATGTTCGAATATTTTCCTTTAACCGCCCTTCGATGAGTTTTTTCAATCGAAGTCGACTGGCTGTGCGTGTCTTTATGGGCTAAGATTTTCGCAAATGAACATTAATGTTCGAATTCAAATACAGAAAATCAAAGAATTCCGAGGCCTTAGCCGATGCCCACTTCTATTTCACCTACGCCTCCTCTCGCCGAGGTCTACGATATCGCCGTCATTGGTGGCGGGATCAATGGCGCAGGGATCGCGGCAGACGCCGCGGGCCGCGGGCTCTCGGTGTTCCTTTGCGAAAAGGATGACCTGGCCAGCCACACCTCATCGGCCAGCAGCAAGCTGATCCACGGCGGCCTGCGTTACCTTGAACATTACGAATTCCGCCTGGTGCGCGAAGCCCTGGCCGAGCGCGAAGTGTTGCTGGCCAAGGCCCCGCACATCGTCAAGCCAATGCGCTTCGTACTCCCGCATCGCCCGCACCTGCGTCCGGCCTGGATGATCCGCGCTGGCCTGTTCCTCTATGACAACCTGGGTAAACGGGAAAAGCTGGCCGGTTCCAAAAGCCTGAAGTTCGGTCCCGACAGCGCGCTGAAAAGTGAAATCACCAAAGGCTTCGAGTATTCCGACTGCTGGGTCGACGATGCACGCCTGGTGGTATTGAACGCCATGGCGGCCCGGGAAAAAGGCGCCCACGTCCACACCCAGACCCGCTGCGTCAGCGCGCGTCGCACCAAAGGCCTCTGGCACCTGCACCTGG
Organism: Pseudomonas sp. GW823-FHT06B06; assembly: GCF_058795195.1. NCBI lineage: Bacteria > Pseudomonadati > Pseudomonadota > Gammaproteobacteria > Pseudomonadales > Pseudomonadaceae > Pseudomonas > Pseudomonas sp. GW823-FHT06B06. The sequence continues at coordinate 153,317 of NZ_JBXAHO010000005.1, forward strand.
AGCGCGCCGATGGCAGCCTGTTTTCGATCCGTGCCAAGGCGCTGGTCAACGCGGCCGGTCCCTGGGTCGCCAAGTTCATTCGTGACGACCTGAAAATGGAATCGCCCTACGGCATCCGCCTGATCCAGGGCAGCCACCTGATCGTACCGAAGCTGTACGAAGGCGATCACGCGCACATCCTGCAAAACGAAGATCAGCGCATTGTCTTCACCATTCCATACCTCAATCACTTCACCCTGATCGGCACCACCGACCGCGAGTACACCGGTGATCCGGCAAAAGTGGCGATTACCGAGGCCGAAACCGATTACCTGCTGCAAGTGGTCAACGCCCACTTCAAAAAACAGATCGGCCGTGGCGATATCCTGCACAGCTACTCCGGCGTTCGTCCGCTGTGCAACGACGAGTCCGACAACCCGTCGGCCGTCACCCGCGACTACACCCTGGCGCTGTCGGGCAGTGGCGAGGAAGCGCCCCTGCTGTCGGTATTCGGCGGCAAACTGACCACCTATCGCAAGCTGGCCGAATCGGCGCTGGCGCAACTGGCGTCGCACTTCCCGCACATCTTGCCAAGCTGGACCGCCAGCGCCCCCCTGCCGGGCGGCGAAGACATGAGCACACCGCAGGCGCTGAGCGCGCAGATCCGTGACAAATTCGACTGGATCCCCAGCGAAATCTCGCGCCGTTGGGCCACCACCTACGGCAGTCGCACCTGGCGCATGCTCGAAGGCGTACAGAACCTCAACGACATGGGCGAACACATTGGCGGCGGTCTCTACACCCGCGAAGTCGATTACCTGTGCAGCGAAGAGTGGGCGACCAGCGCCCGCGACATTCTGTGGCGGCGCAGCAAGCTCGGCTTGTTCACCACCCCCGAACAACAGCAAAGGCTCGCCGATTACTTGAGCAAGGTCGAGCAGAACCGCAGCAAGATCGAAGCAGCCTGACGGATTGCTTGAATAGAGCAGCAGATCAAAAGATCGCAGCCTGCGGCAGCTCCTACAGAGCGAGTTGCCGCAGGTTGCGATCTTTTTGCATTCGGTTTTCCGAACGCGACTTGCCGGTCGATTCGGTTAACCGGATTTCCGTTACCAAAAAAAACCTCAATAAATATTTAATCTCCTTATAAATCAATGCATTGAGCCATAGAGCCTGGCCTGGCACGAGTCATGCTCTACACTCTTGGACGAATGTTTGTTGTACCGACGCTCCAGGAGCCGTCGGGCATTCGAAGCACAAAAGGGCCGACGAACTGGCTCCATAAAAAAAACAATGTCGAGGAAAATTTGATGCGCATCGTTCCCCATATCCTGGGCGCAGCCATTGCTGCCGCTCTGATCAGCACGCCAGTTTTCGCCGCCGAACTCACCGGCACCCTGAAAAAGATCAAAGAGTCCGGTGTCATCACCCTCGGGCATCGTGACGCTTCCATCCCGTTCTCCTACATTGCGGACGCTTCCGGCAAACCGGTCGGCTACTCCCACGACATCCAGCTCAAAGTCGTCGAGGCCCTGAAAAAAGAACTGGATCTGCCGAACCTGCAGGTCAAGTACAACCTCGTCACCTCGCAAACCCGAATTCCGCTGGTACAGAACGGCACCGTGGATCTGGAGTGCGGTTCGACCACCAACAACGTCGAGCGCCAGCAACAAGTTGACTTCTCCGTTGGCATCTTCGAAATCGGTACGCGCCTGCTGTCCAAGGCAGACTCCAAGTACAAGGATTTCGACGACCTCAAAGGCAAGAACGTCGTGACCACCGCCGGCACCACGTCCGAGCGCATCCTCAAGGCGATGAACGCCGACAAGCAGATGGGCATGAACGTCATCTCCGCCAAGGACCACGGCGAGTCCTTCCAGATGCTGGAAACCGGTCGCGCCGTTGCGTTCATGATGGACGACGCCCTGCTGGCCGGTGAAGCGGCCAAGGCCAAGAAAGCCAGTGACTGGGCCGTGACCGGTACGCCACAGTCCTACGAAATCTACGGCTGCATGGTGCGCAAAGGCGACGAGCCGTTCAAAAAGGCCGTGGATGACGCCATCAAGGCCACCTACGCATCGGGCGAGATCAACAAGATCTACGAGAAATGGTTCATGCAGCCAATCCCGCCAAAAGGCCTGAACCTGAACTTCCCGATGAGCGACGAGCTCAAGGCCCTGATCGCCAATCCGACCGATAAAGCGGCTGACGACAAGAAATCCTGATTTCTGACTAACCTTATCTCCTGAGAGGGCCACTGCCCTCTCGGGAGGTTGTCACTCCCTGCTGGCATTTCTGGAAACACTCGAACTGGTGGCTGTCGAGCCGGTGGCGTGTGCCCGAGCATCTCGTTCGGGCGGGAACGGAGCTTCCCCCAAGCGGGTACATCGATTGATCTCAAGGGGAGACCCTAATGAATTACAACTGGGACTGGGGCGTGTTCTTCAAGTCCACTGGCGTTGGCAGCGAGACGTATCTCGACTGGTACATCGCCGGCCTGGGCTGGACTATCGGCATTGCCATCGCGGCCTGGATCATTGCCCTGACACTGGGTTCGATCCTGGGTGTCATGCGTACCGTGCCGAACCGCATCGTATCGGGCATCGCCACCTGCTACGTCGAACTCTTCCGTAATGTGCCGCTGCTGGTTCAGCTGTTCATCTGGTACTTCCTGGTACCCGACCTGCTGCCTGCCGACCTGCAAGAGTGGTACAAGCAGGACCTGAACCCGACTACCTCGGCATTCCTCAGCGTTGTCGTGTGCCTGGGCCTGTTCACCACCGCCCGCGTTTGCGAACAGGTGCGCACCGGTATCCAGGCGCTGCCCCGCGGCCAGGAGTCTGCAGCCCGCGCCATGGGCTTCAAGTTGCCGCAGATCTACTGGAACGTACTGCTGCCCCAGGCGTATCGGATCATCATTCCACCGCTCACCTCGGAATTCCTCAACGTCTTCAAGAACACCTCCGTGGCCTCGCTGATCGGTTTGATGGAGCTGCTGGCGCAAACCAAACAGACTGCGGAGTTTTCCGCGAACCTGTTCGAAGCCTTCACCCTGGCCACGCTGATCTATTTCACCCTGAACATGAGCCTGATGTTGCTGATGCGCCTGGTCGAGAAGAAAGTCGCCGTACCGGGCCTGATTTCCGTAGGGGGTAAATGATGGAATTCGACTTCTCGGGCATCATCCCGTCCCTGCCGGGCCTGTGGAACGGCATGGTCATGACCCTCAAGCTGATGGCCATGGGCGTGATCGGCGGGATCATCCTCGGTACCATCCTGGCGCTGTGCCGTCTGTCGCACAACAAATTGCTGTCGAACCTGGCCGGCGCGTACGTCAACTATTTCCGCTCGATCCCGTTGCTGCTGGTGATCACCTGGTTCTATCTGGCGGTGCCGTTCGTGCTGCGCTGGATCACCGGCGAAGACACCCCGATCGGTGCGTTCACCTCCTGCATCGTGGCGTTCATGATGTTCGAAGCGGCGTACTTCTGCGAAATCGTCCGTGCTGGCGTGCAGTCGATTCCCAAGGGCCAGATGGGGGCTGCCAAGGCACTGGGCATGACTTACGGCCAGATGATGCGCCTGATCATCCTGCCCCAGGCGTTCCGCAAGATGACCCCGCTGCTGCTGCAACAGAGCATCATCCTGTTCCAGGACACCTCGCTGGTGTACGCCGTCGGTCTGGTGGACTTCCTCAATGCCTCGCGCGCCAGTGGCGACATCATTGGCCGCTCCAATGAGTTCCTGATTTTCGCGGGTCTCGTGTACTTCATCATCAGCTTTTCCGCCTCGCTGCTGGTCAAGCGTCTGCAAAAAAGGTTCGCCGTATGATCTCTATCAAAAGCATCAACAAGTGGTATGGGGACTTCCAGGTACTGACTGATTGCAGCACCGAGGTCAAGAAAGGCGAAGTGATCGTGGTATGCGGGCCGTCCGGTTCCGGCAAGTCGACCCTGATCAAGTGCGTCAACGCCCTGGAACCGTTCCAGAAAGGCGACATCGTGGTTGACGGCACCTCCATCGCCGACCCGAAGACCAACCTGCCGAAACTGCGTTCGCGCGTGGGCATGGTGTTCCAGCATTTCGAACTGTTCCCGCACCTGACCATCACTGAAAACCTGACCATCGCGCAGATCAAGGTGCTGGGCCGCAGCAAGGAAGAGGCCACCAAGAAAGGCCTGCAACTGCTTGAACGTGTTGGCCTCTCGGCTCACGCCCACAAGCACCCGGGCCAACTCTCCGGTGGCCAGCAGCAGCGTGTGGCGATTGCCCGCGCGCTGGCGATGGACCCGATCGTCATGCTGTTCGACGAACCGACCTCGGCGCTGGACCCGGAAATGGTCAACGAAGTGCTGGACGTGATGGTGCAACTGGCCCACGAAGGCATGACCATGATGTGCGTAACCCACGAAATGGGTTTCGCCCGTAAAGTGGCCGACCGGGTGATCTTCATGGACCAGGGCAAGATCATCGAAGACTGCAAGAAAGAGGAGTTCTTCGGCGACATCAGCCACCGCGCCGAGCGTACGCAGCACTTCCTCAACAAGATCCTGCAACACTAACAGCAACACGGCCGCCCCTCTGTAGGAGCGAGCATGCTCGCGATGACCTCAAAGACACCGCGTACATCCAGGATGAACGCGTCTTCGTTGACGACCATCGCGAGCATGCTCGCTCCTACAGGAGGCCGACGCTGGTTGACCCAAGGCATCTGTGATGAAATGCGACCCCAATCTCTATCGCGCCGCGTCGCCATCACTCGCCGTGAAACCTCGCCTGATTCGCCATCTGTTCCTGCCGCCGCTGATCATCGCCCTGATGATCGGACTGGGTTATATCGGCTTCTGGACCAGTGAACACTACGGAATCCGCAGCCTCGGCGAAAATGGCCAGCGCCAGCTGGAACTGCACGCCCGCGCTGTCGAGAGCGAGATCAGCAAATACACTTACCTACCCAGCCTGCTGGAACTCGAAACCAGTGTTTCGAAGTTGCTGGCCGACCCGACGCCGGAGCACCGGCAGACCGTCAATGATTACCTAGAAGGCCTGAACCGGCGCAGCCGCAGCCGGGCCATCTACGTGATGGACACCACCGGCCGCGTCATGGCCACCAGCAACTGGCGCGATGTCGACAGTTACCTGGGTGAAGACCTGTCTTTCCGTGCCTATTTCCAGAACGCCGTGCGTGGCCAGCCCGGACGCTTCTATGGCATTGGCAGCACCAACGGCGAACCCGGTTACTACCTGGCCCATGGCCTGGAAGAACACGGCAAGATCATCGGCGTCGCGGTGGTCAAGGTCCGCCTCGAGGCCATGGAGGAGCGTTGGCAACGCGCGCGCCTTGAAGCCTTCGTCAGCGACGAGAACGGCATCATCATTCTCTCCAGTGACCCCGCTCGACGCCTGAAATCGGTGGTGCCGCTGAGCGAAGAAACCAAGGAAAAGCTCGCCCGCAGTCTCCAGTACTACTGGTTCCCACTGAACGAATTGCAACCGTTGGCCCGGGAAACCCTGTCCGAGGGCGTGGAGAAACTCACCTTCCCCGCCAATAGCGAACTGGTTTCCGATGACGAAAACATCAGCTACCTGTCACAAACTCGTCCCCTGAGCGATACACCGTGGAATTTCACCCTGCTCACGCCACTGCAGGATCTGCGCCGCGAAGCGGTCAACCAGGGGATTCTGGTGGCCGTGGCCTTTGCCCTTGTGGCGTTCCTGCTGATCGCCTGGAACGAGCGGCGCAAAGTGATCGCCACCCGCCTCGCTGCCCGAGAAGCCTTGCAGGAAGCCAACAACCAATTGGAGCGTCGGATTACCGAACGCACCACCGACCTGCGCGCCAGCAACGAGCGGCTCAAGGGGCAGATCCGCGAGCGTCGTCACGCCGAAGAGACGCTGCGCCGTGCCCAGGACGAACTGGTGCAGGCCGGGAAACTCGCCGCGATTGGCCAGATGTCCACCAGCATCGCCCACGAATTGAACCAGCCGTTGGCGGCGCTGCGCACCTTGTCCGGCAACACCGTGCGGTTTCTCGAGCGCGGTCAACTGGATGTGGCCAGCACCAACCTCAAGACCATCAACGAATTGATCGACCGCATGGGCCGGATCACCGCCAGCCTGCGCTCCTTCGCCCGGCGCGGTGACGACAAGGGCCAGGCTTGTCTTGGCAAAGCCGTGGACGCCGCCTTGCAATTGCTCGGCGGGCGTGTGGAAAACGCCCATCTGCAGGTGCATCGCCACTTCGACGATGTGCAAATGCAGATCGATCAGACGCGCCTGGAGCAGATCCTGGTCAACCTGGTTGGCAACGCCCTGGACGCCATGCAGGCGCAGCCGCAGCCCGAATTGTGGCTTGAAGGCGAAGCACTGGAGGGTAAATATCGGCTGCGTGTACGGGACAATGGCCACGGCATCGATGCCGAAGCGCGCAAACACCTGTTCGAACCATTTTTCACCACCAAGCCCGGCGAACAAGGCCTGGGCCTAGGCCTGACCCTTTCCGCGAGCCTGGCCGCTGCCACTGGCGGTCACCTGGGTGTCGAACACCCGGCCAGCGGTGGTACTGCTTTCGTCCTCAGTTTACCGTTGGTAAGCCCCACTTCCGCTGAGCCAATATGAACAACGACCTTAGTGTATTGATCGTCGAAGACGACCCCCATGTTTTGCTCGGCTGCCAGCAGGCACTGACCCTGGAAGATATTCCCTGCATCGGTGTCGGCAGTGCCGAGGAAGCCCTGGAGCGGGTGGGCGAAAACTTCGCCGGCATCGTCATCAGTGACATTCGCCTGCCCGGCATCGATGGACTGGAACTGCTGAACCGACTCAAGGCCCGCGACCGCAGCTTGCCGGTAGTGCTGATTACCGGTCACGGCGACATCTCCATGGCCGTCGGCGCCATGCAGAAAGGCGCCTACGACTTCATGGAGAAGCCCTTCTCTCCCGAACGCCTGGTGGATGTAGCGCGCCGTGCCCTGGAGCAACGCAGCCTGGCACGAGAAGTCTCGTCGTTGCGCCGGCAACTGGCCGAGCGCGACTCACTGGAAGGTCGAATCATCGGCCGTTCGCCAGCCATGCAGAACTTGCGCGAACTCATTGCCAATGTTGCCGATACGTCAGCCAACGTGCTGATCGAAGGCGAAACCGGCACCGGCAAGGAACTGGTCGCGCGCTGCCTGCATGATTTCAGTCGTCGGCACACCCGGCAATTCGTGGCGCTCAATTGTGGTGGCCTGCCGGAAAACCTGTTCGAAAGTGAAATCTTCGGCCACGAAGCCAACGCCTTCACCGGCGCAGGCAAACGGCGGATCGGCAAGATCGAGCATGCCGACGGCGGCACGCTGTTCCTCGACGAAGTGGAAAGCATGCCCCTGCCCCTGCAAATCAAACTGCTGCGGGTATTGCAGGAGCGCACCCTCGAACGCCTCGGTTCGAACCAGAGCGTGGCGGTGGACTGCCGGGTGATCGCGGCCACCAAATCCGATCTCGACGAGTCGAGCAAGGCCGGTGGATTTCGCAGCGACCTGTATTACCGCCTTAATGTGGTGACCCTGGAACTGCCACCTCTGCGCGAGCGCCGCGAAGACATCCTGCAATTGTTCGAGTATTTCTTGCAGCAGTCGTCCTTGCGTTTCGACCGCGCCGTACCGGAGCTGGATAACCAGACCCTGTCTAACCTGATGAGCCACGATTGGCCAGGTAACGTGCGCGAATTGCGCAACGTCGCCGAGCGATTTGCCCTGGGCCTGCCGGCATTCAAGAAACCGGGTGCGGGCGGTGCCGCCCAAGGCCTGGCGTTCGCTGAAGCGGTGGAGGCCTTTGAACGCAACTTGCTGAGCGATGCCTTGCAACGCAGCGGCGGCAACCTGACCCAGGCCAGCCAGGAACTGGGCATGGCCAAGACCACGCTGTTCGACAAAGTGAAAAAGTACGGGCTAAGCCACTGATGGACCTGATTCTCAAAGCAACCCTGGGCGCGGCAGTGGTGGTGATCCTCGCCGCCCTGGCCAAGACCAGAAACTATTACATCGCCGGACTGGTGCCACTGTTTCCGACCTTTGCACTGATTGCCCACTACATTGTCGGCAAGGGTCGCTCGCTGGATGACTTGAAGACCACCATCATATTTGGCATGTGGTCGATCATTCCTTACTTCATCTACCTGGCAACCCTCTATGTGCTGGTCGATCGCCTGCGCCTCGAGGCATCGCTGGCCGTGGCGGCGGTAGCGTGGTTGATCGCGGCGACGGCGCTGGTCACAGTTTGGATTCGCTTACAGGCCTGATCACAATTCCCCTGTGGGAGCGAGCCTGCTCGCGAAGACGGAGGGTCGGTCATGCCAATGTTGACTGTGCCACCGCTTTCGCGAGCAGGCTCGCTCCCACAGGAGAAGGCGGTGTTACAGAAGATTGTGTTCCGCCACGGGCTCAATCTGCGCCCAATGCGAAGTGTCCTCTCGATGCGCCCGTAGGTACGGCAACACCGCCGCCAGCAACGGCGCCTTGAACGCTTCCTGGAAACGATGAGCCAACCCCGGTATCAACTTCAACTGACTGCCACGCAGATGCGCCGCCAGGTGCACACCGTGCATCACCGGCAACAACGGATCGGCCGTGCCATGCACCACCAGCGCCGGCACCCGTAGCTGGTTGAGCAAAGCCACCCGGCTAGGCTCGGCCAGGATTGCCAGGATCTGCCGCTTGGCCCCCTCGGGATTGAATGCCCGGTCATAGGCCAGTGCCGCCTGATGCAACAGTGCCTGACGATCATCGGTCACCGACGGGCTGCCCAGCGCCGCCAGCAGGTCCGCCTGTTGCTCCAGTGCGATTTCACGATTGGGCGCCCCCCGGCGCGCCAGCAACTGCAGCAGCGCCGCACTGGGTGCGGGTAAACCTTCGGCGCCGGAAGTACTCATGATCAGGGTCAGGCTTTCAACCCGCTGTGGCGCCATCGCCGCCATGTGCTGGGCAATCATCCCGCCCATGCTGGCGCCCAGCACGTGAAATTGCTCGATGTGCAACGCATCCATCAGGCCCAGTGCATCATCCGCCATATCGGTCAGGGAGTATGGCGCCGACACGGGCAAGCCGAGCTTATAGCGCAACACTTCGAAGGTCAGGTTGGCCTCGACGGGGGGTTGCCGCCAGGTCGACAGGCCGACGTCGCGATTGTCGTAGCGAATCACCCGGAACCCTTGCTGACAGAGCGCAACCACCACTTCGTCAGGCCAATGAATCAACTGCCCCCCCAGGCCCATCACCAGCAGCAACGCCGGGTCCGAGGCGCGACCGATGCTCTGGTACGCCAGGCTTACCTGATCCAGGTCGACCCGCTCGGTGGCCACATTGACGTCACAGCGGGACGCCGAAAAAGAAGGAAAACTCAACAACAACGCGGCCAAAAAGGCCGCTGTCGATAAAAATCGTGCACGCATGAAAAACACCGAAACGCAGAACCCCAGTAGAGCGAAAGTCTGATGAAGTTTGTTCAAGCGCGCTGCCACAGTTGCATGACAATTTGATGAATGCCGCTCAGCGGTCGCTGCGGTAACTATGTAGTACCACGGGCCTGGGGGATTTTTTTTTAATGGCGCTGGATCAGGAGTGGACTTGCCGCTCCCCGTAGAAGAGCCCTCCACCATGACCGAAAGACTGCTCCCGACGCTGCTGCCCCCAACTCTCCCCACCCCCTCTCTAATCCCCATCCCCGAGTTCTCGACGCTGCCGAGCCATATCGATCAGAGCCTGCTGCAAGGCGCCTTGACCCGTTGGCAAGCATGCAAGGAAGGTTTGCAGGCGCTGTTCGCCGACGCGCCGCGCAGCGAAGACGCCAATGCCTATTGGGATGCCCGCGCCCCCGGAACACCGCTGTCACGGCGTGATCGGGCCAGTCAGTTGTACCGCGAACATATCGAAGCCGCGGCCCAGGTGGCATTCGCCCTGAGCACCGTGAGCGCCGAACAATTGAAACCGTTGTGGTTGGTTTTGGATTCAGGGCCCCAGGCAATGCAGCTGGACGATCAGTTGATCCACTGCGAACACCTGGCGCTGAAGCTGAGCGACAACAGCATCCTCAAACTTCCCGCGGCCTGGGTGATCAGCGTGGGCAACCAGCACCCCGTCGCGCAATTGCTGTACTTGCCGTCTCGACCGGTCCCCGTCCAGGCCTTCAAAGACCGCAGCGACATGGAGCACTGGTTGTCCGCGCAACTACTCGCCCCGCCAGAGCTCCCCAGCCATTACAGGTTTGAATACACGGCCCGGACCGGGCCATTGACGACAGGCATCGCGGACCTGTTTTCGCCCGGACCGCAAGGGCGCCTCGCCGAGGTATTCGCCCAAGCGCCGCCCCTTGAGGACCTGGATCAGACCGAAGGCGTTGGCGATGAAGATCAATCATCGCTATTCGATAGCCTGTCTGCGGATATTCCACTGTCGCTGCGCCAGGCCTCGCTTGGCAAACAGCGTGCGGTGCTCGAAACACTGCTGGGTGAGGCGCTGGACAGTGACCTTCAACAAGCACTTGAGGACACACTCAAGGCGCTGGAAACCGCAGAGCTTGCTGCAGACGCTGCCGCATCCACCTTGCTCTACCGATCGCGCACACTGGACCTGATAACGTTCAATCGTGGCTTCAACGCACTCTACCAGGCACACAAAGACGGCCTGAAGGCCGAGGTGGAACTGCAACGCACGCTTAATCAGCTCGATAGCACGGAACTCGAATTGCTCAGGGGCCTGCTGGACACAGCCGCCGAGCCAGACCCTGACGTTGCATTCGCCAGCCTGATGCTGAGTGTGAGAACAGACGCCGGCGATCCTTTGCCCCATGAGCTCAAAGGGGTGTTTGTGATTGGCCGGACACACGCGCTGTCCGATCCAGAATCCCCTCACAGCCTGCTGCTCTACTGGCCCGGTATTGGCGGCGGCTTGCAACGATTCGCCAACCGCAAGGACCTGGAAGAGCAGTTGTTGAAAATCCAGGGACGGGACCCGGTCCTGGCCCTGCACCTGAAGACCATCACGACCGATCCGCTGTTATACAGCCTCAATCAACAGATCAGCTTTTTCGAAGAACAAGCCGCGCAAACACGCCAGCGCTATCCTGACAGCGGCCAGGCGACACAACGTGCGCAGGCACTGGAAAAGCTGCGCAAACAAACGCTGGCACTACTGCAGGTCCCGGTGAACGCAGCGAGAAGCCTGGCGCTCATGCATATTCTGGAACAGCAGCGCAGCGCCGCGATGGTTGCCAGGCTTCCCACCTGGTTGACGACCTTGGCAGCTCCCGACCGTGCCAGGCTCAAGAGCCTGACCAGCGCTTGTATCCAGGCCATGAAACGCGGCCACGAACAACTGGAAAAAACCCTGGCGCCTCGCGAAGTCTTCACCCGTCGACACCTTCAGGCGCGCCTGCGCCAGGATTTCTCGCTCAAAGGCGACTTCGACGTCCAACTGGACTTGCCCGACTCCGTCACGCTGCAAAAACAACTGACGGACGGCGCGGCTCCCGGTACCCCGCAAAAACTGGTGACGGTGCCCAGTACCGCCAGAAGCAAGATGTCACTCGAAGAACTCGCCCAACTCAACATCGACAACAAGCCGTCGATGCAGCTTGAGCCCTTGTCCTTGCGCCTGGGCTTCATGCGGGTGGAAGTCAAGGCGCCGGACGACGGCGAACGCCAGGCCCTGACAACCGGCATCACCCATGCCTACCTGCGCAAGACGCTGCCGGAACTCGACTTGCCCAAGGTCTACGAACAACTCATCTATGACACGTTCATGGGCAGTCACGGCGAACCGCTGTTTGTAAGGGAACATCGCCGGGAATGCCTGATCGAGCCCTGGCGCCAGACCCTCAAGCTGCAAGGGGAGTGTGCACGCCTGCAACGACACATCGGCCTCGACGACCTGCTCGTCCTGAACGCCGCCATCGACGCCGATACCCCGCAAGCCTGGCTCGCGGGCGGCAAGCGCATCGAATTATTGCCGGCCTACCTGAGCGCGGGCGGCAAGGACACCCCCAACGAGGGCCCGGTGACCTTGTCCGGGGTGACGTTCATTCACGAACAGGTCAGCGGCATGACTTTGCTGTACCTGCCCGACAGTCCCGATGGCCAGTTCCTGCGCCGTCACGACAGCCTCGAAGACGCGCGCAAGGCCCTGTTCAACCTGTGCCTGCGCAGTGAGATGGTCAGCTACCTGGCCGATCGCGCTTTGCAGGGAGACGTGCGGGCTCATGAAAGCCGGATCAACCAGGCCGTCCTCAAACACTTCGACGCCATGATCGGTGTCGGGGCACGCTGGCCGGCGGTCACTTCACTGGCCGCGCACCTGCTCAATACCCAGATGGGACGCCTGATCGAAGCCCATCGCGGCACATCGCGTTCCAACGAAGCGTTATTCCTGGAACGCTACGCGCTCAGCGGACCGAAGGCGTTGAACTACATAAAAATGGCCTTGGGCCTTGTGCCCTACGTGGGCGCAGCCATTGCTCTCTACGATGCCTGGAGCAGCGCCAATCGGGCTGTCGCAGCGCTGTTACGCGCGGACGCGGGTGAAGGCCTGACAGAGATAGAGTCGGTGCTGTTGTCTCTGATCGATGCCGCCATAGACCTCCTTCCCAGTACGATGGGCACCCGATCGGCCGCAGCCGCCCGCACGTTGACGCGTGCTCGTCAGTTAAAGGCGCTTGGCAAAGGCACCCTGGCCTTGCCACCGACCTCAAAACACCAGGCGCGGCACATCGCCCAACGTTTCGCCGGTTACGAGTATGAAAAACCAATCTCCCTCGTCGGGTTGCAACCGGTCGAGCACGGTGTCTATCGCAATGTGTACCGTCATGCCGATGGTGACTTCATCACGCGCCATGGCCGAATCTTCCAGGCTGAACTGAGCAAGGACTCACGCGGCTGGCGACTGAGCGGCACTCATAAAAAAACCTACAAGCAACCCATCGCTCTCGATGAAGCAGGCCGGTGGGACACCTGGTTCGGTGTTTACGGGTCGACTTTCGACGGCGGCGGGCTGGGTGGTGGTGGCGTGCTCGGACATCTGGCGGACACCTTCGACCCGCTCTGGCCGGCCGCCATTCGCGAGCGACTGCCACGCTGGTGGGCCGATCGGGTGTTTCGTCGTCACCATGAATTGACCGAAGCCGCCGATGACTTGGCGCCGCAAATCGAGACCCGGATCCAGGGCACTAACGCAACGCTGAACCGGTACAACAGCAGCCCCGTCGAAGCCCGCCCGGACCTGTTGCCAGCCGCCGATACAGCCTGTCTCAGCGACATCGAAATAGTCAACAGGCACTATCAGACGCTGGTCGAACTGGCGCCCCTGACACATGGCAACAAACGGCGTGTACTCAAGGACATGCAAAGTAATGATGCCCTCGTGATCGCCGATCGCCAAAAGCAGCGGGTCTTTTTCATCAATCATCGAGCTAACCCGCTCATGGACAGGATCGACGCTCTAATCGACCAACTGGACGAGTTACCGGACAACGCGCACGCCGAACGCCTTCGGATTCTGCAAGACATCCGAAAAATTCGCGTCGAACTGATCGGCCACCTGGGGCAGATGGAAACGGCAATGGGCGAGCTCAAGCGGTGGTACGAGCGCATTACGATCAGTACCGAAAAGGCGCAAATGACGCCCGAAGTAACGATGTTGAACGCACGCCTGAGTGAAGCCAATCTGCTTTACTTGAAAACCGGGCATTTGCTGGAAACCGTCCAGCGCTTCGACACGACACAGGATCTCTCCTGGTTCCATCTACAGGCCCAGGTCGACAGCCTGCGGACCAAAGTCGACCGTGCATTGTTTACCCAATACAGCCTGCCGGAAGTCACCGCCAACCGAGCCCAGCGCAATCAGATTCTTCAGGAGTGCCTTGAGCACTATCAGCAATTTCGTCGCGGCATGAACGCCTGGACCGCCAGCTACCCCGGGCACTTTCATCTCGACGCTGTTGCGCCCTTGCTCGAGGGTATCGAGAAAATGGCCGAACGGGCACGCAAGGCTATCGACCAACCGGCTCCAGCCCTGCCCTCCGGGCAACGCAGCAAGAAAATCTTCACCACTGAAGACGACCATCTGTTAATCGGGGTCGAACGCTGGGAGCCGACAACCCAGAAGCACCAATACATCCTGACTGGCCAGGGTGGTGTCCAGGAAACGTGGGAACAGGGTGCAAACGGCAAGTTTCGCTTGCTCAATCCAGCAGCGCCGACCGCTCGTCCCGCGCAAAGGAACCCTGCCGCCATGCTCGAAGACGCCCGTAACCGCCTTCAGTCGCAGCAGGCCTACCAGTCGAAGATCGAAACCTATGCGGCGCAAGACATGCTCCCGGTCGATCTGGAGCACATGATGGTCAGTGAAGCCAGCGAGCTGACGCGGCGGGCGCTGGACATCGAAGCCGTTGTTCCACAGAGCCCCGTCATCGAGCAACTGCGTAACAAGGCGACGGAACTGATCGCCACCGGACGCCAGATGCGTACTCGGCAGTCGCTACTGAGCAAAAACCCTACGGATGGCATGCTCGATGACTTGATTACCCACAACGCTGTGGAGATACGTAAAACCAGCCCGATCAAAAGCCTGCGAAAACGCCCGGGTGGCCGAGCCGACTACCTGCAGGAATACGAAATCTGGGACCTGACCAGCGTCCCGTCCAACGTGTTGTGGTACGCCCATTTTCATTACAGCAAGGCCACACCCGCCTTCGCCGAATTCGAAAAGGCGCACCTGAAACTGCCGCAGTACCGGTATCTGACCCACGCCGATGACGCCACCCTGCCCTATGCCGACATTGGCAAACGGTCAACGGTATTGCGACATTTCGATCAGGCCTGACACGCGATAACGGGAGCGGTTGAACCACTCCCGTTATCGTCCTCAAGCCAGTTGGCTGCGCAGTTGTCGTGCCGCGGCGACCATGTTCACCAAGGCAGCCTCGGTTTCCGGCCACGCCCGGGTCTTCAAACCACAATCGGGGTTGACCCACAGCCGCTCGGCCGGGATCCGCTTGACGGCCTTGCTGATCAATTTGACCATTTCGGCGGTGTCCGGCACCCGTGGCGAATGGATGTCGTAGACACCCGGACCGATATCGTTCGGGTAGTCGAACGCCTCAAAGGCTTGCAGCAACTCCATGTCCGAACGCGAGGTTTCAATGGTGATCACATCGGCGTCCATCGCTGCGATGGCCTCGATCACATCGTTGAACTCGCTGTAGCACATGTGGGTGTGAATCTGCGTTTCGTCACGCACACCGCTGGCGCTCAAGCGGAACGCCTCTACCGCCCACTCCAGATACTCCTGCCATTGCGCCCGGCGCAGTGGCAGCCCTTCGCGGAACGCCGCTTCGTCGATCTGTACGATCTTGATGCCGGCGGCTTCCAGATCCAGCACCTCATCGCGCAGGGCGAGGGCCAGTTGCTGCGCCTGGACTTTGCGTGACACGTCTTCGCGGGGGAATGACCACATCAGCATGGTCACGGGACCGGTAAGCATGCCTTTCATGACCTTGTCGGTCTGGCTCTGCGCGTAGCTGATCCAGTCGACCGTCATGGCTTTGGGACGGCTCAGGTCGCCATAGATGATTGCCGGTTTCACACAGCGCGAACCGTAGCTCTGCACCCATCCGAAGCGGGTAAAGGCATACCCATCCAGCTGTTCGGCGAAGTACTCGACCATGTCATTGCGTTCGGCTTCGCCATGCACCAGCACGTCCAGCCCCAGACGCTCCTGAATCTGCACTGCGTGGCGAATTTCGTGGTGCATGGCATCGGTGTAATCGTTGGCCGACAGCTTGCCTTGCTTGAAGGCCTGACGCGCCAGGCGAATCGAGCCAGTCTGCGGAAACGAGCCGATGGTGGTGGTCGGGAACGCTGGCAACTTCAAGCGTGCGCGCTGTTGCTCGATGCGTTTGGCAAACGGTGAATGACGCTGGCTGTCCGTGGCAACGATGGCGTTGATCCGCGCCTGTACCTGGGCCTTGTGAATACGCGGCGACTCGGCGCGGCTGGTCGCAATGGCACGGCTTTGAGCCAGCGCCGCTTGCACTTTGGGTGCTTGCGGATCATTCAGGGCATCGCGCAGTACCGCGATTTCGCCACATTTCTGCACCGCAAACGCCAGCCAGCTTTTCAGTTCCGGATCGAGCTTGTCTTCACGCTCCAGGTCTACCGGGCTGTGCAGCAGCGAACAGGAGGTGCTGACCCACAGGTTGTCGCCAAAACGCTCTTGGGCAAATTGCAGTTGCGCCAGCACCGGTTCCAGCTCGCAGCGCCAGACGTTGCGGCCATTGACCAGACCCACCGAGAGAATCTTGTAGGTTGGCAGGCGATCGAGCACGTGCAGCAGTTGATCCGGCGCACGCACCGCATCGATGTGCAAGCCTTGCACCGGCAGGCCGACAGCCAGGCCAAGGTTGTCCTGCAGGCCGCTGAAGTAAGTGGCCAGCAGCTTTTTCAGCGGCGAGTACTGCAGGATGTGGTAGGCCCGTTCAAAGGCGTTTTTCCATTCCTGCGGCAAGTCGAGGGTCAGGATCGGTTCATCGATCTGTACCCACTCCACGCCTTGGGCAGCGAGACGCACGAGGATTTCGTTGTAGACCGGCAGCAGGCGTTCCAACAGGTCGAGTTTATCGAAGTCCTGGCCTTTGACTTTGCCCTGCCACAGGTAAGTCAGCGGGCCGATGATCACCGGCTTGACGGTGTGCCCCAGGGCCTTGGCTTCATCGACTTCATCGAACAGCTGTTCCCAGCTCAGCGTGAACTGCTGGTCAGCGCTGAATTCCGGGACCAGGTAGTGGTAATTGGTGTCGAACCACTTGGTCAGTTCCTGGGCGTATTGCTCTGAGCCGTGCTCCGCGCCGCAGCAGCTCGCCGTGGCGCCACGGGCCATGGCGAACAGCGTGTCGAGGGTCGGCAGGCCACGCGCGTCGCGGGTGCTGTCGAAACGCTCGGGGATCACGCCGAAGGCCAGGGAATGAGTCAGTACCTGGTCGTACCAGGCAAAATCGCCGACCGGCAGCAGGTCGATACCGGCGTCTTTCTGCAATTGCCAGTGGCGGGCGCGCAATTGGCGACCGACGCTTTTCAGCGCCTGTTGGTCGAGGTCGCCCTTCCAGTAGGATTCGAGGGCTTTTTTCAATTCGCGGTCGGCACCGATGCGGGGGAAACCAAGGGTGTGGGCTACGGCCATGTCGAATTGCTCCTGGGTAAAAGATGGCGCTATTGTCGACAGCGAAGCCATCATGAGACAAACTCAACCTTTTCGTGTTGATCACAAGTTTTTCTCATGGAGCCCCACGGTGCTTGAAATCCGTCACCTGAAGACCCTGCACGCCTTGCGCGAAGCCGATAGCCTGGTGGATGCAGCCGACCGCCTGCACCTGACGCAGTCGGCGCTGTCCCATCAGTTCAAGGAACTTGAAGAACGCATGGGCATGCCGTTGTTCGTGCGCAAGACCAAGCCGGTGCGTTTCACCAGTGCCGGCTTGCGCCTGCTGCAACTGGCCGACGCCACCTTGCCGCTGCTGCGCGCCGCCGAGCGCGACATCGCGCGGCTGGCCGGTGGCACCGCGGGGCGCTTGCACATGGCCATCGAGTGCCACAGTTGTTTCCAGTGGCTGATGCCGACCATCGACCAGTTCCGCGACGCCTGGCCGGAAGTCGAGCTGGACCTGGCCTCGGGCTTCTCCTTCGCCCCGCTGCCCGCCTTGGCCCGTGGCGACCTGGACCTGGTGGTGACGTCCGACCCGGTGGAGCTGGTAGGGATCACCTATGTGCCACTGTTTACCTATGAAGCGATGCTCGCGGTGGCGAACCAGCACCGCCTGGCCAGCAAGGCCTACATCGTCCCGCAAGACTTGCTCAGCGAAACCCTGATCACCTATCCGGTGGAACGTGACCGGCTGGATATCTTCACGCGCTTCCTGGAACCGGCCGACGTCGAACCGGCCCAGGTCCGCACCTCGGAACTGACGGTGATGATGATGCAACTGGTGGCCAGCGGGCGCGGCGTGTGCGGCATGCCCCATTGGGCGCTGCATGAATACAGCTCACGGGGCTACGTGAAGGCCAAGCGCCTGGGCGAGAAAGGCCTGTTTGCGACGCTGTATGCGGCAATCCGGGCCGACATGCTCGATGCGCCGTACATGCGGGACTTCTTGCTGACGGCCAAGGACACGTCGTTTTCGACGCTGGATGGGGTTAGCGCGGTTCGTTAACCGCCTTGTGGCGAGGGGACTTGTCCCCGTTGGAGTGCAAAGCACTCCCCTGCAATTTTTCAGACAAACATTGCTCGTGGGTATCAGGGCCGCTTCGCAGCCCAACGGGGACAAGTCCCCTCGCCACAAAAGCTGCTCAAGCCATCCGTTTTTGCTCGAGCATCAAGCGCAACGCCAGTGCCGACAACACAAAGCCCATGAAATAACGCTGCAATGCCAGCCAGGTCGGATTGCTGATAAACCATGACGCGATGCCCGACGCGAACAGGGCGATCATCAGGTTCACGCAGAAACTGACGCTGATCTGGGTCAGGCCCAGGACGATACTTTGAGTGAACACCGAACCGTGCTCAGGGGTGATGAATTGCGGAAACACCGACAGGTAGAACACCGCAATCTTCGGATTCAGGGCGCTGGTGAGAAAACCCATGGTGATCAACTTGCGCGACGAATCCGGTGGTAGTTGTTGCGCTTCGAACGGCGAACGCGCTCCCGGCTTGACCGCCTGCCAGGCGAGCCACAACAGGTACAGTGCGCCGGCCCACTTCAACACTTCGTAGGCCATCGGCACCGCCAGGAACACGGCGGTCAACCCGGCCGCGGCGGCGAACAGATGCACAAAGAAACCCGCGACCACGCCGAGCAACGAAGTGACCCCAGCCTTGCGGCCCTGGCAGATCGAACGGGAGATCAGGTAGATCATGTTCGGCCCCGGTGTCAGCACCATCAACAACGCGGCAGCGGCGAAAATCAGCAGGTCTTGAAGCGGGATCATGGGCGAAGTCCTTTGCGTAAATGATCAGGCGGTCGCGGTCAGCGAAGCTCGATAAAACGGCAGGATCAGGTCCCGTGTCAATGGCGCCAGAACGACACCACCGTCGGTACCCGGATCAATCCAGAGCACCTCTTCGATCTCGGCGGCCGGGGACACATCGGTGTCGATGGTCAGCAGAAACAGTTCGGCCTGTACGACAAAACCCGGTTCATTGGCGGCAGGGGCCGAGAACTGCCCGAGGAAAGTGGCTTGCGTCGGATCGATGACCAGCCCCAACTCCTCTTCCAGCTCCCGGGCCAGTGCGCTGGCCGGTTGCTCATGGGCCTCGATCTTGCCGCCCGGTTGCATGAATGCCTGGGTGCCGCGCTTGCGCACCAGCAGCGTACGGCCGTCCGGGCCGATCAACAGGGCGGCGGCGATGTGGATAAGTCCGCAAGATTGGGCAGCAAACGTCGACATGAACAAAGGCCTTTGACTCAAAAGCGCCAAGGATCACATGTCCGCCACCGATTGTGTAGGAGTCGGTTGATCGTTCCCACGCTCCGCGTGGGAATGCAGCCCGGGACGCTCCGCGTCCCAAATCAAAAGCCGAACGCAGAGCGTCCGTTGATGCATTCCCACGCAGAGCGTGGGAACGATCAGTTAACGCGCAGGAATCATCAGCTCCCGCAATCCACAAGCATGTTCGACCAATTCCCCTGGCAACTTCAGCCGCTGATCCTCCAGGTATCGATAATCCCGACGCGCCGCCGTCAACCGCTCCAGGTCCAGCTCCAGTGCAAACTGCCCCTCGTCGCGCCCGGCCTCGAACAACAGCGTGCCCAAGGGATCGACCAACGCACTGCCGCCAGCAAACAACACACCGCCATCGCCCTCTTCCACCCGGTTGACCATCAGTGCAAACGCCTGGTTTTCCTGGGCTCGGGCCATGATCGCCGTGCGGTGAGTGGGACCGTAGGGGTCCATGTTGCCATTGGTCACCAATAACAATTCGGCATCCAGTTGCGCCAGGGCGCGTGCGGTTTCCGGGAACTCGATGTCGTAGCAGATCAGCAAACCAACTCGCACCCCGTTCCACAGGCAGGTGGCGAAGCGATCACCGGCCTCATACACGCCACGCTCCGACGGCCACAGGTGCGTCTTGCGATACTTGAGGGCGATACCCTCGGGGGTAATCAGCAACGTAGTGTTGTAGAACCGGCCGTTGTCGCGCTCGCTGGTGCCGATGACCACGGCAATGTTGCGATCACGGGCGGCTGCGACAATCGCACTGACGGTCGGGCCCTCCAGCGGTTCGGCAACCTCGGCCACGGACTCCGCGCACGGGAAGCCCATCAGGTGGCTTTCCGGGAACATGATCAGTTGCGTATCGGCAGCGCAGGCGTTGATCGCCACCAGGGCTCGTTCGAGGTTGTAAGCCGTGTCATTGTCACGGCCCGCCAATTGGGCGAGTTCGACTTTCATGGGGAGTCCTTGTTCTGAACGCCGGAAAGATTGCCCGGTCGTTGTGTGTGCGCCAGTATGCGCAGCAAGCACGCGGTCGAAAATCACGCCGCCGGGGTAACACGATAGGGGTAGAGGCATGACACTCGCGTTGGACGACATCGCCTGGCACCGCTCGGTCGGGCAATTGATCGATGCCTTGGACAAGCCCAATTTCTGGACGCAGTTGGTGCGCTTGCTGGATCAATACGTGCCCTGCGATAGCTGGGTGGCCTTGCTGTTCAGCGCCGACCAGCACCCACAGGTGTTTGCTGAATGCCCAGGCATTGACGCCAGCCCCGACCCGCTGTTCCAGGATTACCTGCGCGGCCTGTACCTGCTCGACCCGTTCTATATCGCCTGCCGCGAGCAGTCGCGCAGCGGTTTGTATCGCCTGTCGGAAGTCGCGCCGGAGCAGTTCGAACTCACCGAGTACTATCAACGATACTTTCGTGTGAATGTCGTGGCCGACGAAATACAGTTTAATTGCCAACTGGAGGGCGATCGCACCTTGTGCCTGTCACTGGGCAGCCAGCAACGCTTCAGTGCGCAGCAGATTGCCCTGCTTTCGCTGATCCAGCCCTGGGTGCTCGGGTTGTTGCGCCAGCGCCTGCCCTACGAGACCAACGAAGTGCTGGCGGCCTCTGCCCCCGCGCCGGTACAAGGCGACTGGCGCGTGCAACTGGAAGCTTCGGTGCAGCAACTCATGGGCGCACAATTGACCGCCCGGGAGCTGGATGTCGGGCGCTTGATGCTCAGCGGCTGCTCCAGCAAGGAAATCGCCCGCAAACTGGAAATCTCGATCGAGACCGTGAAAGTCCATAAGAAACACATGTACAGCAAGCTGGGGATCAAGTCCCAGTCCGAGCTGTTTTCGATTTTTCTCCAGGCACAAAACGCCTGAAAAGATCGCAGCCTTCGGCAGCGCCTAAAAAGGCAAGCCATGCACCCACCTGTAGGAGCTGCCGAAGGCTGCGATCTTTAAAAACCGAGTCCGAACCCAAGGAAACCGTATGAGCCTGTCACTCCTGAGCCGCTACGCCTTCTTTGCCGTCTGCGTAATTTTCACCCTCGCCAGCCTGCCCTTCCTCGATCACGACTGGCTCTGGCCAATCACTGTCGTTACCGGCATCCTCAGCCTGATCGGCATTTTCGATCTACTGCAAAGCCCCCACGCGGTGCGCCGCAATTACCCGATCCTGGGCAACATCCGTTACCTGGTCGAAGCGATTCGCCCGGAAATCCGTCAATACCTGCTCGAATCCGACAGCGACGCCCTGCCCTTTTCCCGCGCCCAGCGTTCGCTGGTCTATTCCCGCGCCAAGAATGAGAGTGCCGACAAACCATTCGGTACCTTGATCGACGTGTACCAGTCCGGCTTTGAATTCATCGGCCACTCGATGCGTCCCGCCCCCTTGAGCGACCCCAGCGGTTTCCGCGTCACCGTCGGCGGCCCGCAGTGCACCCAGCCGTATTCGGCGTCGGTGTTCAACATCTCGGCCATGAGCTTCGGCTCGCTCAGCGCCAACGCCATCCGCGCGCTGAACCAGGGCGCCAAGCTCGGCAACTTCGCCCATGACACCGGTGAAGGCAGCATCAGCCCCTATCACCGCGAACACGGCGGCGATCTGACGTGGGAGCTGGGCAGCGGATATTTCGGTTGCCGCACGGCCGACGGGCGCTTCGACCCGGAACGCTTCGCCGCTCAAGCACGAACACCTCAAGTGCGGATGATCGAAATCAAGATGAGCCAGGGCGCCAAGCCGGGCCATGGCGGGATCCTGCCCAAGCACAAGGTCACTCGGGAGATCGCCGACACCCGCGGCATTCTGATGGGCGAAGACTGCATCTCGCCGTCACGCCACAGCGCGTTTTCCACGCCGATAGAGCTGATGCATTTCATCCAGCAATTGCGCGAGTTGTCCGGCGGTAAACCGGTGGGCTTCAAATTCTGCCTGGGGCATCCGTGGGAGTTCATGGGCATCGCCAAGGCCATGTTGGAGACCGGCATTCTCCCGGACTTCATCGTCGTCGACGGCAAGGAAGGTGGCACCGGTGCCGCGCCCGTGGAATTCACCGACCACATCGGCGTGCCGATGCGCGAAGGTTTGTTGTTCGTGCACAACACCCTGGTGGGATTGAACCTGCGGGACAAAATCAAGCTCGGCGCCAGCGGCAAGATCGTCAGCGCGTTCGATATCGCCAGCGTGCTGGCCATCGGCGCCGACTGGGCCAACTCGGCGCGCGGGTTCATGTTCGCCATCGGCTGCATCCAGTCGCAAAGCTGCCACACCAACAAATGCCCGACCGGCGTCGCCACCCAGGATACGTTGCGACAGCGCGCGCTGGTGGTACCGGACAAGGCCCAACGCGTGTACAACTTCCATCGCAACACCCTCAAGGGCCTGGCCGAGATGCTCGCCGCCGCGGGCCTTGAACACCCATCGCAGCTGTCGGCCAAGCACTTGGTACGGCGCATGTCGGCGACCGAGATCAAACTGTTCTCGCAGCTGCATGTGTTCCTTAAACCAGGAGAGTTGCTGACCGGTGAAATCAATGGCGAGTTCTACTCGCGGATGTGGCAGATGGCACGGGCGGACAGTTTCGAGCCCAATGAGGTGGCGGCGGCCTGACCTTCGCGGCCCCGACATTGCGCGTCACCAACGCAGCGATTTGATCGGGGCCGGCTCCTTCATGACGATGAAGCCGTAATCGCCAATCAGGTAAATTCGGTAGAACTGGCTTTCCACCAGCGGCGAGTAGTCTAGATAACCCACCCGTGTCGCGTTGCGCCGCTCCTTCTCCGCCACCACGTTGGTGATGCCCACTTTCGGCAGGTTTTCAGCCAGCATGTAGAAGTCGACGTTCAGCAGATAATGCAACACCGGCAGTTGCTTGAACGAACCCGCGGCTCCCAGCAGCCAGTGATCGGAATAGGTCACCGACATGTAGATGCGTTTGGCGTCACGCAAGGGTTGATGGCTGGCGATGTCGCGTTCAAGGCTGCTCAGCGCACTGCTGGCGAAGGCCTTTTGCACCGTCAGGACCCGGCCATAGGCAAACGACAACGACAGCATGGCCAGCAGCGGCACCAGCAACAACAGTGGCAGGCGTTCATGAAGCATTGCCAGCGCCAGATGACTCAAATAGAACAGCAGCACCAGCAACACCGCAAACCCCATCAAGGTCCTGGCGCCTTCATTGAAGTCGCGAAAGAGCAGCGCGACACCGGACACCAACAACACCAAGACCGGCACGGTCAGCAGACACAGCAGGCCGATCAGGAGCTTCTTGGTTGCGCTGTCCTTGCGCCTGATAATTTCCAATGCCAGACAAACAGCGCCGGCAACGGCGCACAGCAACAACCCGGCAGACACCCAGGAAAATCCGCCATGGAACAGCAGCACGACTTTTTCCAGCACTCGCGCGATGTTCATGTGGATTTGCAGCAAAGGCTGCGTTCCCCCGTTGAGCAGCAACGTGCGGTCCTGTCCCATGAAGGGAAATGCACTGACGCAGTAAATCAGCCAGCCGAGAAGCAGCTGGGCGATCCTCCAGCCGATCAAGCCGCCCCACCGCTCCCAGGCCACTTGGTCATTGACTGCCCTGAGCACTTCCAGACAGCACAGGCCAAGAAACACATTGATGCTGACTTGATACAAGCCCAGCGCCAGCGCGATCAGGAAGGAAGGCACCAGCCATTGCAAAATACGTGAAGGGTGATGAAACGTGATGGCGTAGATCACCGCCACCACGCTCAGTGTCATGACCGGACCGTCGTATTGATAGGTCAGGTTTTGCAGGAAGAACGGGTTGTACCAGAGCGGCAACAGCACCAGGCAACAGGCAACGGTCGGTTGGCGGAAGTGATGAAAGGTCAGGCTGGTCAGTGCCCAGGACATGACCAGGGTGGCGATCAACAGCGGCAGGGGAAAGATGTTCGGCGCGCCGTTGCTGAAGGTCAGCGCTTTGTAGAACAACTCGGCGAACAATCGCCCTTCCTTTGCCCAGGCCATACCGGCCGAGAGCGAACGCCAGTTGTCATCGATGTAGGGAAAATCCGCGAGGATCAGCGGCAGGACATACACAAAGGTTGCGAACAGAAAAAACAGCCAGGCCTGGCGGCGAGTGAGTTCCTTGATGAAGAAATCGCTGAACCTGCCCATTTAGGGTTTGCGCCTGTCTTTGCCGCCAACGATGTCCTTGATCACATAGCGCGGCCGGTGCTTGGCTTCGATGTAGATCCGGCCGACGTATTCGCCGAGGATACCGATGCCGATCAGCTGCACACCGCCGAGAAACAGGATAGCAGTCATCAACGAGGGGTAACCGGGCACGCTGTTCCCAAAGAAAATCTTGTCCAGCACCATGTACACCGCGTAGAGCACCGCAAAAATCGAAATCCCGCCGCCGACGTAAGTCCACAGGCGCAGCGGCACGGTGCTGAACGACGTCACACCCTCCAGTGCCAGGTTCCACAATTTCCAGACGTTGAACTTGCTACTGCCTGCCACACGCTCGGCCCGCTCGTATTCCACCACCACCGTGTTGAACCCGGCCCAGGACAACACGCCTTTCATGAACAGTTGATGCTCGGGCAAGGTCCGGATCACGTCCACCACCTTGCGGTCCATGAGCCGGAAATCACCGACGTTCTCTTCGATCCGGGTGTAGGAAATTCGATTCAACAGGTGATAGAACAGCGCCGCGCTGTGGCGCTTCAAGTAACTGTCGGAGGTGCGGTCGCGGCGCTTGGCCAGAACCACGTCCGCGCCTTGTTGCCATTGTTCGATCAACAGCGGGATGACACTGATCGGGTCCTGCAGGTCGACGTCCATCGGGATGACCGCATCGCCGCTGGCATATTCCAGCCCGGCAAACAGCGCCGGTTCCTTGCCGAAATTGCGCGAGAAATTGATCAGCATCACCTGTTCGTCCACCTGCGCCAGGGCCGCGGCCTGTGCGGCGGTGCCATCGGTGCTGCCGTCATTGATAAACACGATCTCGACCTCGGCACCGTCGAGTTTCAACTCACGTCGTACCGCCTGGTAAAACAGGTTGATCGCCTGTTCTTCGTTGAACACCGGGACGATAAGCGAAACCTTCATGAATCACGCTCACGAAACACCACGTATTTGGAAAACAGGAAACCCAGGACCAGGCTCAGGCCGGAAAACAACGCCACGGTCAGCAGGCCAT
The DNA here is from genome assembly GCF_058795195.1 of Pseudomonas sp. GW823-FHT06B06. Taxonomy (NCBI): domain Bacteria; kingdom Pseudomonadati; phylum Pseudomonadota; class Gammaproteobacteria; order Pseudomonadales; family Pseudomonadaceae; genus Pseudomonas; species Pseudomonas sp. GW823-FHT06B06. The sequence goes on from NZ_JBXAHO010000005.1 coordinate 178,986, forward strand.
GCAAGCGCCAGACATCGCCGGCATGACCGACGCCGAAGCTGAGCGCACCCATCGCCAGCATGAACGACAGGTAGCCGCCTACCGACGCCTTGGCGTCAAAGGTATAGAGCGCGTTCATATAAAAGGAAAACGAGGCCGCCACGCAAAAGGCCGCCAGGTTACTGGCCGCTTGCGTGAAGCCGGCAGCCACGCTCAATAGAAAAAAGATCTGCCAGTGAATCAGCGTGTTCGCAACGCCAATCACCGTGTAGCTGGACAAGCCTTTGCATGAAAGCCTCATGTAACGCTCCTGCGACAGAACGCTGAATACACAGGTATTTGAGCTTGTCTACTGTCAGAAATCGCAGGTCGGCCAACCTTTCAGACCAGCGGTCAGGACTTGCAATCAGGGCAGGAGACATTCCGAAATACCCCGCCTTTGCAATTGCCGGCGAATCAGTCCACCCTGCGCGCCGCCAATATGTGGCGCGCAACTTTTTGCGCCTTTGGCTAATCCTTTGTTCAATACCTGTCTACGAGCCTGACGTCATGACGCTAGCGCGCGATCACCGGATCGATTTTTTTCGCGGCCTGGCACTGATCTTCATTTTCTGGGATCACGTGCCCCACAACCCTTTGGGTCAAATCACGCTGCGCAACTTCGGGTTCAGCGATGCCGCCGAAGTCTTCGTGTTCCTCGCCGGTTACGCGGCCGTACTGGCCTACGGCAAAGTCCTGGCGCGCGAAGGCTTTTTGATCGCCTGTGTGAAAATCCTGCGCCGCGCCTGGGTGCTCTATGTGGTGCACATCTTCCTGCTGGCAATGCTGATGGGCATTGTATTTTTCGCCAACAGCCACGTGGAAACCCGCGACCTTGTGGAAGAAATGGGCATGCATCATTTCATCAGCGACCCTCAGCAGGCCCTGATCGATGAGTTGTTGCTGCGTTTCAAACCGAACCTGATGGACCCGCTGCCGCTGTATATCGTGCTGCTGGCGGGCTTGCCGCTGGTGCTGCCGATATTGGTACGCAAGGCCTGGCCGGTGGTGGCGGTGTCCTTTGCGCTGTACATGACGGTGCCGTTGTTCGGCTGGAACCTGGCAGCGATCAAGGATGGCGTCTGGTACTTCAACCCCGTGGCCTGGCAACTGCTGTTTGTCCTTGGCGGTGCGGCGGCGATGCATGCTCAACGCCCTCGCGTGCCCGACACCCGGCCGCTGGTGCGCCAGCCGTTGTTCATGATGGCGGCGGTGTATTGCGTAATCGCCGCGGTGCTGACCATCGCCTGGCGCTGGCCTCAGGTCCACGACGCCCTGATGCCCGCCAGCCTGGGCAATCTGCTGTACCCGATCAGTAAGACCAACCTGTCGCCTGTGCGTCTGCTGCACTTCCTGGCGTTGGCCTACGTCACCGCGAAACTGTTGCCCAACACCGGCTGGACGCAAAACTGGCTGGCGCAGCAGAGCTGTCGCATGGGGCGTTTTTCGTTGGAGATTTTCTGCCTGGGCGTGTTGCTGGCGCCTCTGGCGGACATGCTCAATGCGCTGACCGACGATGCGTTCGCCATGCAGATTTTTACCGCGTTGGTGGGGGCCGGGTTGATGGCGTTGCTGGGGGCGTGGCTTGAGTTCAACAAGCGCTTGAATCGACCGGCTTCGGCGGTAGCCGCCTTGTAGGAGCTGGCTTGCCAGCGAAGGCACCCGAAAGTGCGGCGCAATGCCCAAGGACGCCTTCGCCGGCAAGCCGGCTCTTACAGGATGAAAAAAAGCCCCGATCAATTCGATCGGGGCTTTTGCATTTCAGGCGTTACGATTTACGAAGCCGAACGCACCGCACCCTGCGCGATATTGGTCGGTTGCAGCTTGAACACGTAGAACAATACTGTCAGCAGCACCAGGAACGCAGGCCCCACATACAGGGCCACGCGCGTGTCCGGGAAATACGCCATCAAGCCAACCACCAGCACAAGGAATGCCAGAGCCAGGTAAGAGCTGATCGGGTACAGCCACATGCGGTACTTGAGGCCGGCACGCTCGCTGGCGCTCAGGCCTTGGCGGAACTTGAGCTGGGCCAGCAGGATCATCACCCAGGTCCAGATCGCGCCGAAGGTGGCAATCGCCGTCACCCAGACAAACACCTTCTCAGGCACCAGGTAGTTGAGCAACACGCCCAGCAGCAGGGCGCCAATCGACAGCAGCAAGGCGCGACGCGGCACACCATTGCTGGAAGTCTTGGCAAAGCCGGCCGGGGCCTGCCCGTTCTGCGCCAGGCTGTAGAGCATGCGCCCGGTGCTGAAGATACCGCCGTTACAGGACGACAGCGCAGCCGTGATCACCACGAAGTTGATGATGCCCGCCGCAGTTTTGATGCCCAGACGCTCGAAAGTCATCACGAACGGACTGCCCTGGGTACCGATTTCGTTCCACGGGTAGATCGACAGGATCACGAACAGCGCACCGACGTAGAACAGCAGGATCCGCCAGAACACCGAGCCGATGGCGCTGGGAATGGTCTTCTGCGGGTTCTTCGCTTCACCGGCGGTCAGGCCGATCATTTCCACGCCGAGGTAGGCGAACATGACCATTTGCAGGGACATCAACACGCCCTGCACACCGTTTGGCATGAAGCCGCCGTGGGTCCAGAGATTGGAAATCCCCAGGGCCACGCCATCGTTGCCGAAGCCGAATGCGATGATGCCGATGCCACCGAACACCATCGCAATGATGGTGACGATCTTGATCAAGGCGAACCAGAACTCGAACTCACCGAAAGCTTTCACCGCAATCAGGTTGATCGAACCCATGCTGACCAATGCCGCCAGTGCCCATATCCAGCGCGGCACATCAGGGAACCAGACGCCCATGTACACCGCCACGGCTGTGATTTCCGCGACACAGGTCACCAGCCACAGGAACCAGTAGTTCCAACCGGTCAGGAAGCCCGCCAGCGGGCCGAGGTAGTCTTGGGCGTAACGGCTGAACGAGCCGGCGACCGGGTTGTGCACGGCCATCTCGCCGAGCGCACGCATGATCACCAGGATGGCCAGGCCGCCGATGATGTAGGACAGCATGATGGCCGGGCCAGCCATTTCAATGGCCTTGGCCGAACCCAGAAACAGACCGACGCCGATACAGGCACCGAGTGCCATCAAGCGAATATGCCGTTCGCCGAGTTCACGTTTGAGCGGGCCGCCCTGAGCGGTCTCGCCGTGGGGCAGGTGATTGCCTACGGGCATGGGTACAACCTCGTATTGTTATTGGATATATCCACCGAGTGGCGAAGCGTTGACCGATAAGCCATCGCCTGCCTTGACCGACTCTGCTTCGTGGGCAGAACCGTCTTGCAGTCCGAAACCTGCGAGATCAGCGGGGGGTGCAGTATAAAAAGCTCGCGACAGAGATTTTCACTCTATAAACCACAAAAATCAGGTGTAAATCTCGGCGAAAGCGGTATCCACGGAGATGGATTATCTGGGTCTTGTAGGAATTTTCGCTTTTTGAAACGGCGGCGAGTATTGCACGGTATTGGTGCGTCGTCATGCCCCGCTAAACCTCTCGAGGGCTCTGGATCAACCCTGTAGGAGCTGCCGCAGGCTGCGATCTTTTGATTTGCTTTTAAAAGACAAGATCAAAAGATCGCAGCCTGCGGCAGCGCCTACTAAGCTTCAGACAAGTCCGATCAATCTGCGTGAATGGATCAATCGACTATGGGCGCTTTACAGCAAACCGATTCGAGTACAACCGTGGTCCAGACTGAACCTGTGGATGAAGCGCCAATACCTGAAAACCCCCCTCGCAGTCGCGTCAAGCACGGCTGGAAAGCGTTTTGGCTTTTGTTGGTAATCATTGCGATTGTCGTGGGTCTGGCGGCGGCCAAGGAAATGCGTACCTCGAGGTTTCAAGCCAGGGAGGTCAGCAAGTTTGCCAAGACCCTGAGTTATGAACTCAAACCCGGTCCCAGCGACGCCATTCACTACCCTGGCGCGGGCCCATTCGACCTGCGCCTGGGTTACAGCTCGCTGGACGAATTTCTGCCACGCCTTATCAAGCGTGACTACGTCATTTCTGCCCAGACCCGGTTTTCCAAGGCTTTGATGGACTACACAGACAAGGGCCTGTTCGTGCCTTATGCGGAGAAAATCCAGGCTGGGCTGTCAATCACCGATTGCCGCGCCAACCCCTTGTACCAATACAAGTATCCGCAACAGCTCTATTCCAGCTTCGAGGCGATCCCGCCGGTGGTGGTCAACAGCTTGCTGTTCATCGAAAACCGCTTTTTGCTCGACCCTAGCCAGCCCCTCGCCAACCCGGCGGTGGACTGGCCACGGTTCGGCATGGCGGCGTATACCCAAGTCGCCAAGATGCTGCACCTGCCCGGTCAATCGGCGGGTGGCAGTACCCTGGCCACGCAACTTGAGAAGTATCGGCATTCACCCGATGGGTTGACCGTCTCGGGTGGGGAAAAAATTCGCCAGATGATTTCCGCCACCGTGCGCGCCTACCAGGATGGCCCGCAAACGCTCAAGGCTCGGCAGAACGTGGTGCGCGACTACCTCAATAGCGTGCCGCTGTCGGCGGTGCCGGGCCACGGTGAAGTGCATGGCATGGCCGAAGGTTTGCGCGTGTGGTATGGCGCCGACTTCAACAAGGCCAACGAAACCCTGGCGAGCGACGCCACGGATCCAAAAAGCATGGCGGAAAAAGGCCTGGCCCTGCGCGAGATGCTGTCGTTGATGATTGCCCAGCGCCGCCCGTCCCATTACTTGACCAAAGGCCACGATGAACTGGCCGACCTCACCGACAGTCACATTCGTTTGCTGGCACAAAACGGCGTGATCGATGCGCCCTTTGCCGCCGCGGCCCTGGCCAGCAAAGTCACGTATCGCGACTGGGCGACCCAACCGACCATTCAACCAATCGAAACCAACAAGGGCATCAGCGTGGCCCGCAGCCGCCTGGCCGGGTTGCTCAATCGTCCATTGTACGATCTCGATCGGCTTGACCTCTCGGCCACCAGCACCCTGCAAGGCGAGCTGCAAACCCAGGCCACAGCCTATCTCAAACGCCTGGCCGACCCGGCCTATGCCGCTGAAATCGGCCTGATGGGCGAACGCTTGCTGACCCCCACCAGCACCACCCAGGTGCGCTACAGCTTCACACTGTTCGAGCTGACACCGGATGGCTCACGGGTGCGGGTCCAAACCGACAGCACCGATCAACCGTTCGACATCAATGAAGGCAGCAAGCTGGAACTGGGCTCCACGGCGAAAATGCGCGTGCTCACCACTTACCTGCAGATCATTGCCGAGTTGCATGACAAATACGGCGAGATGTCCGTCCCGGACCTGAAGAAAGTCGAGATACCGGAACAGGATCGCCTGAGCCGCTGGGTGGTCGATTACCTGATCCAGAACAAAGACCACAGCCTGCAACCCATGCTCGGCGCCGCGCTGGATCGCAAGTATTCCGCCAGCCCCGGCGAAGCATTTTTCACCGGTGGCGGCTTGCACACGTTCAATAACTTCCGCAAGGAAGACAACGGTCGCAACCCGACCCTGCGCGACGCCCTGCGGGAGTCGATCAACCTGCCGTTCATTCGCCTGATGCGCGACCTGGTGCGCTACACCACGTATTCCGGCCCCAACAACCGGGCCGAATTGCTCAAGGACGACCGCGACCCTCGCCGCCAGGAATACCTGGCCTCGTTTGCCGACCGCGAAGGCACGTCGTTCCTGCTCAAGTTCTGGAAAAAATACAAGAACAAGGACACCCAGGCGCGACTCGAGACCTTCCTCGACAGCATGCGCCCGACCCCGATCCGCCTGGCCGCCGTGCACCGCTACCTGCTGCCGCAGGCCAGCCAGCAGAGCTTCAACACCTTTGTGCGCTCGCACCTCACCGGCGAAAAATCCAGCATCGACAAGGAAAAACTCACCGACGAGCGCCTCGAACGCCTTTACCTGGCTTATGGACCCGGCACCTACGACTTGCCCGACCAGGGCTTCATTGCCAAGGTCCACCCTCTGGACCTGTGGCTGATGGGCTATTTGCTGACCCACCCGGACGCCACGTTCAAGGACATCGTCAAAGCCAGCCAGTTCGAGCGCCAGGAAGTCTATAGCTGGCTGTTCAAGAGTCGGCACAAGGGCGCCCGCGACAACCGAATCCGCACCATTCTGGAGATCGAAGCCTTCCTCGACATTCACCAGCGCTGGCAGCAAGTGGGCTATCCGTTCGATCACCTGGTGCCTTCGCTGGCCACCGCCATCGGTAGCTCCGGCGACCGTCCGGCCGCACTGGCCGAGCTGATCGGCACCATTCTCAACGACGGTGTGCGCATGCCGACGTTGCGCATCGACAGCCTGCACTTCGCAGCGAACACGCCCTATGAAACCAAACTGATCAATGACCCGGACGTCGGCAAACGGGTGATGCCGTCCGAGGTTGCCAAGGCCATGCGCGAAGCCTTGTCACAGGTGGTGGACGCCGGTACGGCCAAGCGCGTCGCCGGTAGCTTCACCACGCCAGACGGCAAGCCGCTGGCCATGGGCGGCAAGACCGGCACCGGCGACAACCGCATCGAAGCCATCGGTTCGGGCGGCCGGATTCTTAGCTCGAAGTCGATCAACCGGACGGCGACCTTCGTGTTCTACATCGGCGACACCCATTTCGGCACCCTGACAGCCTTCGTGCCGGGGCGCTCGGCCGAAGCGTTCAAGTTCACCTCGGCGTTGCCGGTGCAAGTGCTCAAAGGCATGGCACCGATCCTGACGCCGTACCTGCAACCGGGAAGTCACACCGAATGCCTGCCTGTTGAAGTCGCCCGACGCTGATCGCGGGTGGTCATTCGGTTATTTTTGGCAGACCTCGCCCTGAAGGCCGTCACGCCTTCAGGGCACGCGTTATCTATCCCACTTCGGAATCCCAGATCACGGTGATATTGCCCCTGAATTTGGAAGCTTCGCCTGCCTTGATCATGTAGTCCACGTAATAAGGTGCAACTTCGAAATGCAGGGTGCCGGGCGCACGATCTACATAAAAGCCGGGTTTGAATTCCTGGGCGTTCACCTGTCCGACATGCAAAGGACGACGAGTGACCGGTTGACCACTGAGATCCGTCAAGCCGTTGGGCAAGCTGACGCTCAGTTGCACCACGGCGGCTCGCTGGGAAACGGGGTCGCGAATCATGCAATCGAAAAGTCCGGTGATTTCACACTGAAGCTGCATCTTGAAACGGCTAGACGAGGAAATGTTGAAGGTTTGATCGCGAAACAACCGGGTTGGCTTGCGCCCCTGGGTCAGCCAGGACTGCCAGCCTCCCGGCGGAACGAGCTCCACTTGGTTGCCGCCAGGGGGGATATCCACCTTCAAGGTGTGCTCGACATTCAAAGCGAAGTTGAGCGTTATGAGGTTGTCGTCAGGCAACATCAAATCGCCCATGTCGAAATCCTGTTGGGGCCCGACCGAGTAGTTCAAGACCCCCCTATAGGTGCCTGCCGACATCTTGAGTGGGTTAGGCGTGATCAGTTCGTAGGTGAACCCGGTGTTCTCGTAAGCGAACTGGTAGTCTTCAGTAATGTCCTTGTAGGCCTGCTTGGCACAGACACCCGCGTCGGCCGGCACTCTCCAAAAAAACGCATAGTACGTGGCATTGCCGTAGCCTACCCCGCCGTAACGACACGGCGATGGCGCATTGACCCACGAACTGTCCCAGACACCTACGGGAAGCGGGCTTTTAATTCTGTAAGCAGCGCCGATGCCGTTAACACGCATTCTTACCGTCTCGGTTTCACCGGTGCCATCGTGAATGACCGTCAGGTCTTTCCATGACGACGGTACCTTGAACATGGCGCCCTTACGTTGCTCATGCATCGCCTGAATCAGCCCTATCGACCTGAAGCGAATGGGCAACGCAATACTGAAAACGCCGTCTTCGCAGTATTCAGGATGGTCCCCGCAATATCCGCCCTGAGGCGTTGTATTGATAAAGGCATTTTTCATCGGGTTCGCCGGATCGGGACGGAACACTGCGGTCATATCAACGGTGGCCGCGATGGCGGATTGCATGAACGCACACGCCAATACCACACCGCTCAGCGGGATGATTTTTCTGAGCTTTTCCATAATTACTGCACTCCTTTTCCAGGCTCGGGATCAAGCATCGGGCAACACCGCATTAAAAACCATGTTGACGCTGCCAAAGTACCTGCCGGGCTTGTAAACCCCGTTGGCAGGCGGCATCGGGAGAATTTCCAGCAACACGCGTTTTCCGGGTGCTGCATCGGTCAGGGACACCACTTCGCCGCTCTCGTGCTCGCTCAACAATTTGCCGTTGAACAGCACACGCAAGGCGATGTCATCGGCATCGGTGCCGTTAGACAGATAGGGGCGACCGTCAAGCCGCGCTTCGATCGAGCCTGCAACATTCTTCACATCGAAGTACTTGCGCAGGCTGCCCAGTGTCGACGTCGCCAGCCTCCACGGCAGTTGCTGCTCGCGATGAATCCAGCCCGGGTCTGAGGGGATGACGTAAAACGCCGGGGTCGGAATGGTCACGAACACGTCGAAGGTGTGCTCTTCCCGGGCGGCGAAGGCACCCGCGCTCGCCCCCATCACGGCGGCCGACAACAAGACCTGGATCAGTTTCCTGTTCATGGGTCAGCCCTTCACGTCGAGATTTTTGCTGCGTTCACCTTCGACCAAGGTGAAGCGGTATTCGCGACCGGCCTGCTTTTCGAACTCAAAAGTGCGACCTGCGAGGATGTGATGCTTGGTCGTGGGCTGGCAGTCCTGATCGTTTTTGACCGCGCAGTCCTTGAACTCATCGATCACCACAACGGAGTTGCCGTTGTTGCGGATCCGATAGGTGCTTGTGGCGTTTTCAACCGCGCTGTCAAAGCGTGTTTCCTTGGGCCGCACGAAAAACACCGCGCCATAACCTGCCAGCACGGTGACACCGGCGGACAGCGACTTTTTGTAGTCTTCCTGTTCTTCGCTGGACAGCGCGAACGCGTCTTCCTTCTCCGGCACCACCGGTACAAAACGCACCCTGAAATACCGCTCCCGGTCACGCTCGCCCATGTACAGCAAACGCGTGCCCTGCATGCCGTTGGCCGGCACGATCAACCGCGCCGGGCTGGCCATCAAGCCGTCGCGGGAGCTGCCATCGGCATTGGATTGAAGCGGTACTTCCTGCGACTTGCCATCGGCGTCGTAGAGAATCTCGAGGATGTTGACCTTGACGAATGCCGTACTGTCGCCGCCATTGAACACACGTTTCAGGAAGGTGCTTTTATCTCCGTCCAGATAGTCGTAGACGGTACCGATATTGATGCTCGGGCTAGCGTGAGCCGTTTGGGTGAACAAACAAAAACCAACTAATACCAACAGACGTTTCATCGTCCCTACCTCGTTAATTAATCCGGTTTGCCGGGGGTTAACCCGCAGTTCGAGCCTTGAACGTCGCATCCGCCAACGTATCCGGCGTGCAACGCAGATCGCCGATCATCAGCACGTTGTTTTCCGTGCGGCCATCGCTCGGGTCGAGACGGAACTGGCACAGCAACTGGTTGCCGTGGCGCACCTCCAGGGTCGGTGAGCCGGCGTTCATTTCCATGGAGAAGAAGCCGTCCACTTCACTCACCCCGCGACTGGCGTGGTTGATGATGTGGTGGCCCTTGAGCGGGTTGCCCTGCGGGTCGATCAAGCGACCGAGCACGGTCAGGGTTCTCATCACTTTCACCTGGCGATATTCCACCCCCCCTTTGTTCAGGTGATAGCTGGAACGAGCCGGCTGGATGGTGGCTGCGGGAACGTGGTTACCCTCGAAATCGAAACTGACCGAGCTACTTTTGTAGGCGGTGATCGGCACGAAATTGCGCCCTGGCTTGAGTATCGCGCTGCCGCCGCTCAAATCATCGGCGCGCAAGGCGATGTCCTCGATGTCCGACTCCACGTCGATGATCATCCCGGCACCGTTGCGGTGGTATTGGCTGGTCATGACCATTTTTTGCCCGCCGACGGCCACGGTGCTTTCGAGGTTCAAGCCGCCGGTGAGGTCGTTGTTGAAGGACGAACGCTGGATGAAGCCGTCGCCATTGACCAGGTCCGAACTCATGGTCGCCATGGCATTCAAGCCGATGCCATAGGTATCGGTGATGGCCGAGGCGGAGACGCTTTGCAGCACATGGTCCTGCAGGGTTTTGCGATAGGTGATCGAGGCATTGTTATCGCGCCCGCCTTCCCTCGCGGTGCGGGTGCCAATGCTGCCGGAAATCTGTTCACCGGGACCGCCCAACGCGATATTCACACTCAAGTCGATGCCGCGATTGCGGTCGTCTCCCGAACTCACGCTGCCCGGCCGATCGAACAGCGACAGGCGCCAATTGGCATCACTGCCAAACAGTTGAGTGCGCTGGCTCCAGCCCAGGTCCACGCCCGTGCCGTTGATGTTGCCTTCACTGTGGGACACCCGGGCGTTGATTGAGCTTTTAGTGGTGACTCGGTGATTGATCGACAGCGACGAATTGCTGGTTTGGCCGACGAACACATTGCGCTGCCGCACCCGCGTGCCATCGGGCAAGGTGTCGTAGAGCCGAGTGGTGTCGAGCCAGCTGCGGGTGTGACTGGCGACGAGACTGCCGCTGCCGTAGGAATAAAGGCCCTGTACATCGAGGCCGGTGCCGTAGTCTTGAGTCTTGTAGACGTTGGCGAACAGGCTGGCGTTATTGACGATGGCCCAGTCCACCGAGGTGCCGTATTGCAGCGAGTCGCGCACCTGGCGAGCGTTCAGGCCGAGGATTACGCGTGGGTGAAACAGGTAGTTAAACGCCGCACCGGCGGTCATGTCGCCGTCGTCCTGCTCTTCCCAGTTGCTGAGCAACTTCGATTCGCGACCCGCAAACAGGTTGTAGCGCCAGCGCTCCTCATGGTTGCGCCAGTTGCTCGGTTTGTAGACCAGTTCCTGGGTGCTGGAAGTGATTTGGCCGTCTTCGATCAGGCGCACTTCCACTTCATAGATGCCGCCCGGCAGCGCACGCGTATCGAGGGTCTGCAACCCTGCTGGCACGGCCTGGGTGTTGATCAGCAAACCGTCGCGGTAAATCTCCACCGAACCCTGTCGATTGGCGGTGACATAGATGGGGTACACCGCCGGTTTCGGGTTGTTGATGGCCAGGCTGTCGGAGCTGCCGTACATCACCCCCAGCGCGGTGTCGGGGCTGATGCCAAAGGCGCGGGGCTGACGGGTCAAGCCTTCGGAAGTCGGCGTGAAATAACCCAGGCGCAGGAAGTTGCCTTCCAGTTCGCGTTGAGTGAAGAGTTCGTACACGGCGTGGTAGAGCTTGTTGTCCAGGCCACCGAGTCGAGACAGTTGCAAGTTGACCGCCTGGGTCCAGTTGCCCAGGCTGCTGCTGGCGTCCAGGCCGTAGCGTCCGCCAAGGTCCTGATTCTGACCGCCATTGAGGTTCAACTGGTTGCGTATGATCAACCCGGTGCTGCCGTGCTCCGGCAGGTTGTAGTAACGCTGTACCTCACCGTCACGCTCGGCGTTTTCCGTGAGGATCGACACCAGGGAATTTTCAAGGCTGTAATGCACAGCCAACAGCTGCTCGGGGCATTTCGCCTGACAGCCGCCCAAGGCTACGCCCTGCTTCAGATAGTTAGCCCAGGTGTCGCGCTCACTGGGCTTGATGGTGCTGTCGCTGACATCGACGAAGTTAACCAAAGTGACGCGATCGTCGCGCGTCAGCACAATCATCGCTTCACCAAGAAACTGTTGGTCAAGTTCCACGCGCACCGCCATCGGCACATCGAAGAAGTGTTCTTCGAAACCCTTCGGCAAGCCTTTGGCCTGCGCCAGCAAACTTCGAGGTGTGTGGCCGTTTTCCATGGGCGCGGCCACGGCAGTTGCGCAAAAACACAGGGCAAGCGCCGCCGCGATGGGAGTCATCGGGAACATGAACGAAATACTCTGAAGATAAATTCGTTGAAACCCGATCGACAGGCACTGGTTACCCATCGACCGGTAAGTGTTAACGAATAAGGCTGGGCCTTAAGTCATGGCCGACTTAGTTGATGCGTGGAACGGCGTCGAAGATCACGACCGGACTGGCCGTGTAAAGACCTGTCTGAGCAACAAGCGGCTGGGCGGGGGTAATCACCAGATCAGCCCGCATGCCCCCGTTGGATGCGGCATCGCTGACCACTTCCTGGGATGTACCGCTCAAGGTTACGCCGTTGAAGGCGTAGGTCAGTGCGATGAAGTTGGTGCCGTTGTGCAGGGGTTGCGGACCACCTTCCACATAAGCGTTGACCGAACCGAGAGTGTGGCGGATATCGTAAGTCGCACGCAGCGTGCTCAATTTCTCATTTACCACGTCGTAGGCCAATTTTTCATCTTTACCGAATTCAGGATTCACCGGCTGGGCGTGGAATGTGTTGGTGGGAATAAAGGCGCTGATGTTGATGGACGAGCGCGCTTCATCCGCAGCGAACGCCATCGAAGAGCTGAGGGCCAGGAGAGTCGTCGGGACGGCGATTGCAAACTTCTTGAACATTGTTGAGTACCTGTTTTTTTTCAAAGGATTGGTCTGTGGAAAGTTTTAATGAACCGTGCCAGCAACCAGCGTGATGGCATTCCTGCTCAACTTTCGACGCCAACAATGATCAACCAAAATCCTAGGAAAGTAAGTACGAAAACTCCATGCAAGATGTAGTTAAAGTACCCCACGCACCCGTGGAAAAAGCACGAAAAACAACAGAGTAAGACATTTACCTATCAGCCATATCCTACACACAGTTTTTTGAACGAGCCCCATGACCGACAGGACACCGTTCCCCCCTTACGATAGGGGATAGGCAAACAGGGCTTATGACTAATAGCGACGACAAGAGTGGGGAGCTTTTGGCCCAGGAGCGGCGGCGCCGCTGGAGCCCAGAGCAGAAGCTGGCCATTGTTGAAACGGGTTTACCGGGTGATACGTGACAACAAACCTTTTGCTTGAACGTCGGATCAAACAACCCGGCGTGCCGCGTCGGCACGAAGGCCGTATTGCTATGCGGCAGCATCAATGTAACGGGGAGTTGGTGTCCGGTTTGGTAGGGGCAGTCCAGTTTTCGCAATAAAAACACACAGAAAAGAACTAAAACAACTTCTGTAAGAAGTGTACTACTTATTCATTAACTCATTACCAACAACAGTTGGAACCTGATAATTATTTTAGTCACTCTAAAATTACCAACACTCCCTTCTCCCGCCAGACCGGCGGAGCTTCTGGTCTCCCGACCGTCGGTCAATAAAGCTTGCGCACTGCATAAGATATATCTTACGTTGTATCTAGAAATCACAGGAGAAGGAAAAAATGAGAGACCATCATTCCCCGCACCGCGAACACGGCGACGGCCGTGACGGCTTCGAAAAACGTCCCGGGCGCGAACGCGGCGGCCGCGGCCCCCGGGTGTTCGCCCCCGGCGACTTGAAATTGCTGCTGCTGGCGCTGATTGCCGAGCAGCCTTGCCACGGATATGACTTGATCCGCCAGATCGAAGGCATGTTCGACGGCGCCTATAGCCCCAGCCCAGGGGTGATCTACCCGACCCTGACCTTTCTGGAAGAGAGCGAAATGATTCAGGGCGATGCCGAGGGTGGCAAAAAACGCTACAGCGTGACCGACGCCGGACGTCTGTCTTTAACCGAACAAGCGATTGCCCTGGACGGCGTGCGCACACGCATCGATGTGAGCAAGCGCTCGTTGCGCGGCCACGATCGCCCGCCGCAGATCCACGAGGCGGTGCATAACCTGCGTCATGCCTTGCAACTGCACCATGGACGCTGGAGTGCCGAAGAGATCCAGCGTGTCGCCAACCTGCTCAACAACACCGCCAAAGCCATTGTCGACGGCCCCGCCGTTCAATTTGCCCAGGAGCCAGCCGAATGACCGACGTTATCGTGCCTTCCCAAACCATTCACCGCGTGATGCATGAAATAAAACGACGGCGCCTGGAGGTGCTGCGCGTCGTCGACCTGACGCCACGCATGCGCCGCATTACCCTCGGTGGGCCTGAGCTGGCCGGCTTCGTAAGCCTCGGCACCGACGACCACGTCAAGCTGCTGTTCCCGCAGAACGCGGAGCAACAGGCGGCGTTGGAAACCCTGGTACTCGGCGCCGGCAAAGACAACGGCCCGATGCCTGCCATGCGCGACTACACCCCGCGGCGCTACGACCTGGACACCCTGGAGCTGGATATTGATTTCGTGCTGCACGGCGACGGCCCTGCGTCGACCTGGGCCGAACAGGCCCAACCCGGGCAGTTCCTGCACATCGGCGGGCCCCGGGGCTCGATGATCGTGCCGGATATCTTCGACAGCTACCTGCTGATCGGCGACGAGACCGCCCTGCCCGCCATCGCCCGACGCCTTGAAGGCCTGGCGGCCAATCGCAAGGCGCTGGTGGTGATCGAAGTGGAAAATGGCAAGGAACAGCAAGTGCTGCAAAGCGCTGCCGAGGTCAATGTGATCTGGGTGCTGCGCGAAGGGGGCAAAGACCATTTGTTGAGCACCGTGCGCCAGATCCAGGTGCCAGCCGGCAGCCTGTACGCGTGGGTGGCAACCGAGAGCAAGGTGTCGCGGCAGATACGTCGGGTGTTGCTCGACAAGCACGGTTTGAACGAACAGTTCGTAAAGGCCGTCGGCTACTGGCGGCTGGACGACAGCGACGAGGAGTAATGAGGTTTGAACTGTAGGAGCGAGCATGCTCCGGGCGGCGTTCCGACGATGGTCGTCAACGATGACGCTGGGTACCAGACACCCCAGGGTGCTCTCAGGTTCATCGCGAGCAAGCTCGCTCCCACAGTAGATCGGGTACATCTGAGAGCCCAGTGGTCACCGCCACCGACGATCCAGCGCCATCAACAACAAAGCAATCACCACAAACCCCATCAGTAATCCGCCGGCATTCAAAAACACCTGTGGATAACCCAACTTGTCCACATCAATGAACGGATAGGGATAAGCCGCCAACACGTGCCCGCGAAGCAGTGTGTATGCGAAGTACAGCAACGGGTAAATCAGCCACAGCGCAATGTGCCGCAGACGCAAGGTGCCTTTCGGCACACAGAACCACCAATACAGAAGAAACAGCAGCGGCATCACGTCGTGCAACAGCTCATCGGCCAGCCATTGCCAGCCTTGCGGATGCCACAAATGCCGCAACAGCAGGTTGTAGGCCAGGCTAACCACCACGATGCTCACGGCAACACCGCTACTGACCCCCGGCTGCAGAAACCAGCGACGCGCCGCCGACTCGCGGGACGTGGCTGCACAGGTCAGCACGGTCGCCACCAGGGTGTTGCTCAGCACGGTGAAAAAACTGAAAAAACTCATCAGCCCGCCCAGCAGGCTGGCGCCGATGCTCCAGCGCGCAAAAAAAATCAGGTACAGCTGAATACTCAGCCCGGCCCAGCCCAGCACGGCCGCCAACGTCATCAAGCGTCGCTGCACGCCTTCCTTGGGTGGCATGTCAAACCGGGCGCTTGGTGCGCATCAGCTTCACGTATAAGCGCTCCACTTTCTCCCGTGCCCACGGGGTCTTGCGCAGGAACGTCAGGCTCGACTTGATGCTCGGATCGCTCTTGAAGCAACGTATATCGATGCGCTCGGCCAATCCCGACCACTCGTAATGGGTCACCAGCGCATTGAGGATCTGTTCCAGGGTGACGCCGTGCAGCGGATCGGGGTTGTGTTCGTTCATGCCAAGCCTTCGAGCAGGAGTGGGAATTGGAAGCCGCGCACCTTACGTTAAATGTAGGTGAAACCCAAAAGATCGCATCCTGCCCCAGCGCCTACAAGGACTGTTACCGAATCCGAAAGGATGCATGTCAGGAAAAGACCTTTCTCTATTTGTAACAGAACATTATCCTTACGCCCGCTTTAGCTGAAACGTTTCCTCCTCTGCTTTGCGTCTGCCGTTTTACGTTCATTCCCCAGAAAAAGATCAAGAATTTCTTCTCTATGCCTGATTTACGACTCCCCAAAGACAGCGCTGTCTTCAAGACTACTGTTTGCCTGCTCACAGGCCTAGGCGCTTTCAGCCTCGTTACGTGCACCCAGGCGGCGCCCGCCTTCGACAGCGACTCCCCGTGGATGCTTGGCGACTGGAACGGCACCCGCAGTGATCTTTCGGCGAAGGGCTACGATTTCAAGATCGACTACACCGGCGAAATGGGCAGCAATCTGCAGGGCGGCTACGACCAGGATCACACCGCTCACTACAGCGATCAGTTTGGTTTCGGCACTCACCTGGACCTGCAGAAAATCCTTGGCTGGGATGACGCAGAGTTCCAGCTGACCATCACCAAGCGCAGCGGCAACAACATCAGTAACGACCGGATCAATGACCCGCGAGTGGGCGGATTCACTTCGGCACAGGAAGTCTGGGGCCGTGGCCAGACCACGCGCCTGACGCAGATGTGGTACCAGCAGAAGTTCCTCGACCAGACGCTCGACATCAAGGTCGGCCGTTTCGGCGAAGGCGAAGACTTCAACAGTTTTCCCTGCGACTTCCAGAACCTGGCGTTCTGCGGCTCCCAGGTCGGCAACTGGGTGGGCGACATCTGGTACAACTGGCCCGTCAGCCAGTGGGCGATGCGGGTCAAGTATCACCTGACGCCCGAACTGTACGCACAGGTTGGCGCCTATGAGCAAAACCCGTCGAACCTCGATCGCGACAACGGCTTCAAGCTCAGCGGCAGCGGCACCCAAGGGGCCATCCTGCCGGTGGAGCTGGTGTGGACACCAAAGTTCAACGGCCTGCCGGGTGAATACCGTGCCGGCTACTACTACAGCAACGCCGACGCCACCGATGTCTACAAAGACAGCAACGGCCAGCCCGCCGCGCTGAGTGGCGAGGCTTATCGCAGCGCCTCAAGCAAGCACGGTGTTTGGCTCGGCCTGCAGCAGCAAGTCACCAGCATTGCCAGCGACCATTCCCGAGGCCTGAGCCTGTTCGCCAATGGCACGATGCACGACAAGAAGACCAACGCCATCGACAACTATGTCCAGGCCGGCCTCGTCTACAAAGGCCTGTTCGATGCCCGCGCCAGGGATGACATCGGTTTCGCCATGGCCCGCGTGCACGTCAACCCGGCGTACCGCAAGAATGCCGAGGCGCGTAATCAGGCCAATGCTGTCTTTGACTACGACAACCCGGCCTACCTGCCGCCCCAAGACACCGAATACAGCGCCGAACTCTACTACGGCGTGCACGTCACGAACTGGCTGACGGTGCGCCCGAACCTGCAATACATCCGCCACCCCGGTGGCGTGAACGAGGTCGATGACGCGCTGATTGGCGGGATCAAGATCCAGTCGTCCTTCTAACCAACACCACAACCCCTGTGGGAGCGAGCCTGCTCGCGAAGAGGCCATCACATCCAACATTAGCGTCGGATGACACAGTGCTTTCGCGAGCAGGCTCGCTCCCACAAGGGATTACATCGACTGAACACCTGTTATATGAACCACGCCCCCGCGGGATCGTCATCTACAGTGAACCTGCGCGGGACCACTTGAAACGTAACGGAGAACCACACTATGAGCACTGAGGGTGCTTTGAGTCGAAGCCGTCTGTTGCCGACCCTGCTCGGCATACTGCTTCTGCTAATGGGCCTGGCCATGCTGGCCGGCGGGATCAAGCTGAGCATGCTCGGCGGCTCGCTCTACTACCTGCTGGCCGGTATCGGTCTTGCGCTGACCGGCATCCTGCTGATCGCCGCGCGCCGTGCCGCGCTGGGCCTGTACGCGCTGGTACTGTTCGCCAGCACCGTTTGGGCACTGTGGGAAGTCGGCCTCGACTGGTGGCAGCTGGTGCCGCGCCTGGCAATGCTGTTCGCGCTGGGCCTGGTCATGTTGCTGCCGTGGTTTCGTCGTCCGCTGCTGCGTGATGGCGCCGCCCCCTTGGGCACCGGCGCACTGAGCGTGGCTGTGGTGATCGCAGGCGCGACCGCTTTGGCCAGCCAGTTCACCAACCCGGGCGAAATCAAGGGCCAACTGGACCGCGACAGCGTGCCGGGCATGACCAACACCGCGCCGGCCATGCCCGACGGTGACTGGAACTCCTACGGCCGCAGCGCCCATGGCGACCGTTACTCGCCGCTGGCGCAGATCACCCCGCAGAACGTCAACAAACTGGTACCGGCCTGGACCTACCGCACCGGTGACCTGCCAGGGCCGAACGACCCGGGCGAAACCACCGCCGAAAACACCCCGCTGAAAGTCAACGGCATGCTCTACGTGTGCACGCCGCACAGCCAGGTGATCGCCCTGGACCCGGACACCGGCAAGGAAATCTGGCGTTTCGATCCGAAGCTGTCGACGCAGAATGCGGCGAACTTCAAGGGTTGGGCGCACATGACCTGCCGTGGCGTGACCTATCACGATGACGCGGTGTATGCCTCCGAACAGAGCCCGACCGGTTCCGCCAGTCCGGCCCCGGCCAGCGCTTGCCCGCGCAAGATCTTCCTGCCGACCGCCGACACCCGCCTGATCGCGCTGAACGCCGACACCGGCAAAATGTGCGAGGACTTCGGCGACAAGGGCCAGGTCGATCTGCGCGCCAACATCGGCGGTTTCACGGCCGGCGGTTACTACTCCACCTCGCCACCCGCGGTCACCAAGGACCTGGTGGTGATTGGCGGCCACGTCACCGACAACGTTTCCATCGACGAGCCAAGCGGCGTGATCCGCGCGTTCGACGTGCACACCGGCAAACTGGTGTGGAACTGGGACAGCGGCAACCCCGACGACACGACGCCGATTGCCGAGGGCAAGACCTACACCCGCAACTCGCCAAACATGTGGTCCGTATTCGCGGTCGATGAAAAACTCGGCATGCTGTACCTGCCGATGGGCAACCAGACCCCGGACCAGTTCGGCGGCGCTCGTACCCCTGAATCGGAACTGCACGCGGCCGGCCTGACCGCCCTGGACATCGCCACCGGCAAAGTGCGCTGGCACTTCCAGTTCACTCACCATGACCTGTGGGACATGGACGTCGGCGGCCAGCCGACCCTGATGGACCTCAAGACCGCCGACGGCGTGAAGCAGGCCGTCCTGGCGTCGACCAAGCAAGGCAGCATCTATGTGCTGGATCGCAGCACCGGCCAGGCCATCGTGCCGATCAACGAAGTGCCGGTACCGCAAGGCGCGGTGGAAGGCGACCACACTTCGCCGACGCAACCCAAATCCGACCTGAACCTGATGCCACCGCCGCTGCAAGAGCGCGACATGTGGGGCGTCACGCCGTTCGACCAACTGATCTGCCGGATCGACTTCAAATCCTTGCGCTACGACGGCCCGTTCACCCCGCCATCGCTGCAGGGTTCGATCGTCTATCCGGGCAATTTCGGTGTGTTCGACTGGGGCGGCATCTCGGTTGACCCGGTGCGTCAGATCGCGTTCGTGAACCCGAGCTACATGGCGTTCAAGTCGAAAATGATCCCGGCCGCCGAAATCGCCGCCCAAGGCCCGCGCAAAAGCGAAACCGAAGGCGTGCAACCCAACAAGGGCGCGCCGTACGGCGTGGTGCTCGAAGCCTTGCTGTCGCCAATGGGCCTGCCGTGCCAGGCGCCAGCGTGGGGCTACGTGGCCGCGATCGACCTGACCACCCATGAAAAAATCTGGATGCACAAGAACGGCACCGTGCGCGACAGCTCGCCGGTTCCGATCCCGCTGAGCATGGGCGTACCAAGCCTGGGCGGCACCTTCATCACCGCCGGTGGCGTCGGTTTCCTCAGCGGCACCCTGGACCAGTACCTGCGGGCCTACGACGTGAAAAACGGCAAGCAACTGTGGGAAGGTCGCCTGCCCGCAGGCGCGCAAACCACGCCGATGACCTACACCGGCAAGGACGGCAAGCAATACGTGCTGGTCGTGGCTGGCGGCCACGGTTCACTGGGCACCAAACAGGGCGACTATGTGATTGCCTACAAGCTGTCGGAATAAGTAACAACCGTAGCTAGTGCCAAGGCGACCCTCGCAAGGGGGTCGCCTTTTTTGTGGGCGAGCTACCAGTCCAAAAGCAGCACCCGGGGCCTTGCCTCAACGCCACAGCGGTCTAACATCAAACGAAAGGAAATTTTGTCCCAATCCCCTCAAGTTGAAGGACTCGACTACCGACACAGTACTGATCGGGCAATTGCCCCAGACACAGCAAATCGGCCAAGCTGCTGGCATTATCCCGCAGGATGGATTGTCCCTTTGACTGCCACCACGGGATTGCCAATACTCATGGCAACTTGATGCTACCCGCACGGAACAAGGAATTACCCTTTGAAGCTGGAACTCAAGAACAGCTTGTCGGTGAAGTTGCTCCGGGTCGTGCTCCTGTCGGCATTGATCGTCGGCGTGGTCTTGAGCTGCGCGCAGATTGTTTTCGATGCCTATAAAACACGCCAGGCCGTCGCCAGCGATGCCGAACGCATTCTCGACATGTTCCGCGACCCTTCGACCCAGGCCGTCTACAGCCTGGATCGGGAAATGGGTATGCAGGTAATCGAAGGCCTGTTCCAGGATGATGCGGTGCGTCAGGCCTCCATAGGCCATCCCAACGAAGCCATGCTGGCGCAAAAATCCCGTGAGTTGCAGCAGTCCAGCAGTCGCTGGCTGACCGACCTGATCCTCGGCAAGGAACGCACCTTCACCACCCAGTTGGTGGGACGCGGCCCTTACAGCGAGTATTACGGCGACCTGAGCATTACCCTCGACACCGCCACCTACGGCAAGGGTTTTATCGTCAGTTCGGTAATCATCTTCATTTCCGGGGTATTGCGTGCCCTGGCGATGGGCCTGGTGCTGTACCTGGTCTATCACTGGCTGTTGACCAAACCCCTGTCGCGAATCATCGAGCACCTGACCGAAATCAATCCCGACCGCCCCAGCGAGCACAAGATTCCATTGCTCAAGGGGCACGAGAAGAACGAACTGGGGCTGTGGATCAACACCGCCAACCAGTTGCTCGAATCCATCGAGCGCAACACGCACCTGCGCCACGAAGCGGAAAACAGCCTGTTGCGCATGGCCCAGTACGATTTCCTTACCGGCCTGCCGAACCGCCAGCAATTGCAAACGCAGCTGGACAAGATCCTCGTCGATGCCGGCAAGTTGCAGCGCCGGGTTGCGGTGCTGTGCGTCGGGCTCGATGACTTCAAGGGCATCAACGAACAGTTCAGCTACCAGACCGGTGACCAGCTGCTACTGGCCCTGGCCGATCGCCTGCGCGCGCACAGTGGACGCCTGGGCGCCCTCGCCCGCCTGGGTGGCGACCAGTTCGCCCTGGTGCAGGCCGATATCGAACAACCCTACGAAGCCGCCGAACTGGCCCAAAGCATCCTCGATGACCTGGAAGCGGCGTTTGCCCTCGATCATCAGCAGATCCGCCTGCGCGCCACCATTGGCATCACCCTGTTCCCCGAAGATGGCAACAGTACCGAGAAGCTGCTGCAAAAAGCCGAACAGACGATGACCCTGGCCAAGACGCGCTCGCGCAACCGCTATCAGTTCTACATCGCCAGCGTCGACACCGAGATGCGCCGCCGTCGCGAGCTGGAAAAAGACCTGCGCGACGCACTGGTCCGCGACCAGTTCTACCTGGTCTACCAACCGCAGATCAGCTACCGCGATCACCGGGTCGTTGGCGTCGAAGCGTTGATTCGCTGGCAGCATCCCGAGCACGGGCTGGTACCACCGGACCTGTTCATTCCGCTGGCCGAGCAGAACGGCACCATCATCGCCATTGGTGAATGGGTGCTGGACCAGGCCTGCAAGCAATTGCGCGACTGGCACGACCAGGGCTTCAGCGACATGCGCATGGCCGTGAACCTTTCCACCGTGCAATTGCACCACGCCGAGTTGCCACGGGTGATCAACAACCTGATGCAGATGTATCGCCTGCCGCCACGCAGCCTGGAGTTGGAGGTCACCGAAACCGGCCTGATGGAAGACATCAGCACCGCCGCCCAGCATCTGCTCAGCCTGCGCCGCTCCGGTGCGCTGATCGCGATCGACGATTTCGGCACCGGTTATTCGTCACTGAGTTATCTGAAAAGCCTGCCGCTGGACAAGATCAAGATCGACAAGAGTTTCGTCCAGGACCTGCTCGATGACGATGACGACGCAACCATCGTTCGCGCCATCATTCAGTTGGGCAAGAGCCTGGGCATGCAGGTGATCGCCGAAGGCGTGGAAACCCTGGAGCAGGAGGCCTACATCATCTCCGAAGGCTGCCACGAGGGTCAGGGCTACTTCTACAGCAAGCCCCTGCCGGCCCGCGAGCTGGTGGCTTATCTGAAGCAAGCCCAGCGCAGTAACGCGGCAATCTTGTAACCCCCCCTGTAGGAGCGAGCATGCTCGCTCCTACAGAGTGAATAAGAAATATTTCCAACCGCAACCCTTTACACATAATGCGAAAGATTTGCATTATGTGTCACTTTTGCGCGCCGGACGCGTTATTCCACCCCCTCTCGAAGCAGGATGTTCGCCATGATTCGTATGCCTCTGGCTACCGCCAGTCTGTTGGCCATCGCAATTTCCCTCGCCGGTTGCGGTGAAGGCAAAGACAAAGAACAAGCGGCCGCTCCTGCGCCAGCGGCCAGCACTTCTGCGGCCCAAGTCGCACCAGCTGCTGCGCCTGCCGCTGCCAGCAAAGTCGACGAAGCGGCCGCCAAAGCCGTTGTCGCGCACTATGCCGACATGGTTTTCGCCGTTTACAGCGATGCCGAATCTACTGCGAAAACCCTGCAAAGCGCCGTCGACGCCTTCCTCGCGAAGCCGAACGCCGACACCTTGAAAGCCGCCAAGGCCGCCTGGATCGCTGCTCGCGTTCCTTACCTGCAGAGCGAAGTGTTCCGCTTTGGCAACACCATCATCGACGACTGGGAAGGCCAAGTGAACGCCTGGCCACTGGACGAAGGCCTGATCGACTACGTCGACAAATCCTACGAGCACGCACTGGGTAACCCCGGCGCCACGGCCAACATCATCGCCAATACTGAAATCCAGGTCGGCGAAGACAAGGTCGACGTGAAGGACATCACCCCGGAAAAACTCGCCAGCCTGAACGAGCTGGGCGGTTCCGAGGCCAACGTCGCCACCGGCTACCACGCCATCGAATTCCTGCTCTGGGGCCAGGACCTGAACGGCACCGGCCCTGGCGCCGGCAACCGTCCAGCTTCCGACTACCTGGAAGGCAAAGGCGCCACTGGCGGCCACAACGATCGTCGCCGCGCCTACCTGAAATCCGTGACTCAATTGCTGGTCAGCGACTTGGAAGAAATGGTCGGTAACTGGAAGCCGAACGTGGCCGACAACTACCGCGCCACCCTGGAAGCGGAACCGGCTGAAAGCGGCCTGCGCAAAATGCTGTTCGGGATGGGCAGCCTGTCCCTGGGCGAACTGGCGGGCGAGCGCATGAAGGTTTCCCTGGAAGCCAACTCCCCGGAAGACGAACACGACTGCTTCAGCGACAACACCCACAACTCGCAGTTCTACGATGCCAAAGGCATTCGTAACGTGTACCTGGGCGAATACACCCGTGTCGACGGCAGCAAGATGACCGGCGCCAGCCTGTCGTCCCTGGTGGCCAAGGTCGATCCAGCGGCAGACACCGCATTGAAAGCCGACCTGGCTGCCACCGAAGCCAAGATGCAGGTCATCGTCGACCACGCCAACAAGGGTGAGCACTACGACCAGTTGATCGCTGCCGGCAACACCGCCGGCAACCAGATCGTCCGTGACGCCATCGCCTCCCTGGTCAAGCAGACCGGTTCGATCGAAGCCGCCGCTGGCAAACTGGGCATCAGCGACCTGAACCCGGACAACGCTGATCACGAGTTCTGATCACCGCAGGCTCTTCGGTTGCCGATCGTTCCCACGCTCTGCGTGGGAATGCAGCCCGGGACGCTCCGCGTCCCAAATCAAAAGCCGAACGCGGAGCGTCCGTTGAGGCATTCCCACGCGGAGCGTGGGAACGATCATCTGCCTAAGCGAACGATAATTCCTCTTATTCAAATTCCCATCCCCTGTTAGACTTTGCGCCCTTGTTTTGCTCGTCTTGCAGGATGTCTGATGCCCTCGCTGCCTCTTCGCTTGTCCGCACTGTTGTTGGCCCTGGGCCTGAGTGCCTGCGATGACGCCCCGAAATTCACCCAGGCTGAACCCGGTGAAGCCCGCTCCGGCGGCGGTACGACCGTGCGCAAGACCGATCAGAACGCCTTTTCGCTGCCCTCCGCTAACCTGCCGCCATCGCGGCGTGTGGACTTCAGTGTCGGCAATAGCTTTTTTCGTAATCCCTGGGTGATCGCTCCGTCGACCACCACCGCTCGCGACGGCCTCGGTCCGCTGTTCAACACCAATGCCTGCCAGGGCTGCCATATCAAGGACGGCCGCGGTCACCCGCCTGCGCCAGATGCGCGCAATGCCGTGTCGATGCTGATACGCCTGTCGATTCCCGACACCCCAGCCTACGCCAAAGTCATCGAGCAACAGGGTGTCGTACCGGAGCCCGTGTATGGCGGGCAGTTCCAGGACATGGCCGTGCCCGGCGTGACGCCGGAAGGCAAGGTGCGGGTCGACTACTCGCCGGTGATGGTTCGCTTCAAGGACGGCACCGAAGTGGAACTGCGCAAGCCGAGCCTGAACATCACCCAGCTGAACTACGGCCCGATGCACCCCGACACGCGCTTCTCGGCCCGTGTCGCACCTCCGATGATCGGCCTGGGCTTGCTGGAAGCCATTCCTGAAGAGGCCATCCTGGCGAATGCGGACGCGCAGGCCAAAGCGAAAAACGGCATCGCCGGGCGCCCGAACCGGGTCTGGGATGATATGCAGCAGAAAACCGTGCTCGGGCGATTTGGCTGGAAAGCCGGGCAGCCGAACCTCAATCAACAAAATGTCCATGCGTTTTCCGGTGACATGGGCCTCACGACCCACCTGAGGCCCTTTGACGACTGCACCGACGCGCAAACGGCCTGTAAGCAGGCACCCAGTGGCAACGGCCCCGATGGCGAGCCGGAAGTCAGCGACAACATCCTGCGCCTGGTGCTGTTCTACACCCGTAACCTCGCCGTACCGGCGCGCCGCGATGTCGGCACGCCGCAAGTGCTGGCCGGCAAGACCCTGTTCTACCAGGCCGGTTGCCAGTCCTGTCACACACCCAAGTACACCACCGCCGCCGACGCCGCCGAAGCTGAATTGGCCAATCAAGTGATTCGCCCCTACAGCGATCTGCTGCTGCATGACATGGGCGATGGCCTGGCCGACAACCGCACCGAATTCCAGGCCGGAGGGCGCGACTGGCGTACCCCGCCGTTGTGGGGCATTGGTTTGACTCAAGCCGTCAGTGGCCACACCCAGTTCCTGCACGACGGCCGCGCCCGCAACCTGCTCGAAGCTGTGCTCTGGCATGGCGGCGAGGCAAAAGCGGCGCAACAACAGGTTTTGTCTTTCAATGCCGAGCAGCGCGCTGCGTTGTTGGCGTTCTTGAATTCCCTTTAATACCCATCTTCCCGCGGGAGCCCGACATGTTCCGTCCCAAATTGTTGTTCACCAGCCTTGCCGCGCTAGCCTTGGGCGCCTGCTCGCCACAGGACCCGCAGGCCGTCACTTCGGCTGCGATCGCCAAGTCGGTGATTCTGCCGACCTATACCCGCTGGGTTGAAGCCGACCGCCAGCTGGCCGTCAGCGCCCTCGCCTACTGCGAAGGCAAGGCAAATCTCGAAACCGCCCGCGCCGACTTCCTGCACGCGCAAAAAGCCTGGGCCGAACTGCAACCGCTGCTGATTGGTCCGCTGGCCGAGGGCAACCGTGCCTGGCAGGTGCAGTTCTGGCCCGACAAGAAGAACCTGGTCGGCCGCCAGGTCGAGCAACTGGTCACTGCACAACCGCAGATCGATGCTGCTGCACTGGCCAAATCCAGCGTGGTGGTCCAAGGCCTGTCGGCCTACGAATACATCCTGTTCGACAGCAAGCCTGATGTGGCCAACGCCGAGCAGAAGGCCAAGTACTGCCCGCTGCTGATCGCCATTGGCGAGCGTCAGAAACAGCTGGCCGAAGAAATCCTCAAAAGCTGGAACAACACCGACGGCATGCTCGCGCAGATGAGCAAGTTCCCGAACCAGCGCTACGCCGACTCCCACGAAGCAATCGCCGATCTGTTGCGCGTGCAGGTGACCGCCCTCGATACCTTGAAGAAGAAGCTCGGCACACCGATGGGCCGCCAGAGCAAAGGCGTGCCGCAGCCGTTCCAGGCCGATGCCTGGCGCAGCCAGTCGTCCCTGACCGCCCTGGAGGCCAGCCTCGCTGCGGCCAGAACGGTATGGGAAGGTGTCGACAACAAAGGCCTGCGCGGCCTGTTGCCAAGCGACCAGAAGCCATTGGCCGACAAGATCGACGCGGCCTACGCCGCTTCGTTGAAACTGTTCGCCAGCAGCCAGCGCTCGTTGACCGAAATGCTCAACGACGACGCCGGTCGCCAGCAACTCAATGATCTCTACGACAGCATCAACGTGGTCCACCGCCTGCACGAAGGCGAGCTGGCGAAGGCGTTGGGCATCCAACTGGGCTTCAACGCCAACGACGGTGACTGATGAGGGCGAGTTCCATGCTGCGACGCCAGGCTCTGAAATTAGGGAGTTTGCTGCTGGGTGCGGTGTCACTGGGCGGCTGGACGCTGTTCAGGCACAAGGATAAAAGCCCACTGCTGCTCTCGGCGCGGGACGATACCGACGGCAAGCACTACGCCGTCGGTTACCGGCTGGACGGCACCCGGGTGTTTGCCACCCAGGTCGGCCAGCGCTGCCATGACATCATCAATCACCCGACGCTGCCGATCGCGCTGTTCGTTGCCCGGCGTCCGGGCACCGAGAGCTACCTGATCGACCTGCGTGACGGCACGCTCCTGCAAACCGTGACGTCTCAGCCGAACCGGCACTTCTACGGTCATGCGGTGATTCACCACAGCGGTGACTGGTTGTACGCCACCGAAAACGACACCACCGATCCGGGTCGCGGCCTGCTCGGCGTGTACACGTTCGAAGGCGAACGCCTGGTGCACAGCGGTGAGATTTCCACCCACGGCATCGGCCCGCATCAAGTGTCGTGGATGCCCGATGGCGAGACCCTGGTGGTGGCCAACGGCGGCATCCGCACCGAAGCCGAAAGCCGGGTCGAGATGAACCTCAATGCCATGGAGCCGAGCCTGGTCCTGATGCAACGCGACGGCACCCTGCTGAGCAAGGAAACCCTCGGCCAGCAGATGAACAGCGTGCGTCACCTGGGCATTGCCAGCGATGGCACCATCGTCGCCGGCCAGCAATTCATGGGGGCAGCCCACGAGCATTCGGAGCTGCTGGCGATCAAGCGTCCGGGCCAGCCGTTCGTGGCGTTCCCGGTGCCGGAGCATCAGTTGCAAGCCATGGGGCACTACACCGCCAGCGTTGCGGTGCACAGCGACTTGCGCCTGGTCGCGCTGACCGCGCCTCGGGGCAACCGCTTTTTCATCTGGGACCTGGACAGCGGCGAAGTGCGCCTGGACGCGCCACTGCCCGATTGCGCCGGAGTGGGCGCGGTGGCCGACGGATTCGTCGTGACCTCGGGCCAGGGACGCTGCCGGTACTACGATTGCCGCCAGGCAAATCTGCTCGCCAAACCGCTGGATCTGCCGGCGGGGCTCTGGGACAACCATCTGCATCTGATGGCTTGAGTCAGGCCCAAAAAGATCGCAGCCTGCGGCAGCTCCTACAGGGTCATGTGTACACCTGTAGGAGCTGCCGCAGGCTGCGATCTTTTCCGGAACCGACAAAAATCAGCCATTGGATTCCCCTTCCCACTCGCGGTAATGTGCCCCACTGTCTCACCTGATTTCTCCAAGGAACTGGAAATATGCTGCGTCGCCGCATGCTGATCATGTTGGGTGTTGTACTGTTGATCGTGCTGGTCCTGGCCGGTTACAAAGCCTTCTCCATCTATACGATGATTCAGGGCTTCTCCGCGCCAAAACCGCCGATCAGCGTCGCCGTGGCCACGGCCATCGAACGGCCCTGGCAAGCCAGGCTGCCTACCGTAGGCACCCTCAAGGCGCTGCAAGGCGTAGACCTGAGCCTGGAGACCGATGGTACGGTCGTTGACCTGCAGTTCGAGTCCGGGCAGAAAGTCAAAGCCGGTCAACCCCTCCTGCGCCTGGACAGCGCCGTGGAAAGCGCGTTCCTCGAAACCGCCCTGGCCGACCTCGGCCTGGCCCAACTCGATTACGGTCGCGGAAGCCAGCTGGTGGGCAGCCAGGCCATTTCCAAAGGCGAGTTCGATCGACTGTCGGCGGTACTGAAAAAGAGCAAGGCCACGGTCAACCAACTCAAGGCCGCGCTGGGCAAAAAAAGCATCGTTGCCCCCTTCAACGGGACCATCGGCATTCGTCAGGTGGACGTTGGCGACTACCTGGCCAGTGGCACCATGATTGCCACCCTGCAAGACCTCAGCAGCCTCTACGTCGACTTTTTCGTGCCAGAGCAGTCGGTGCCAAAGATCGCCATTGGCCAGCCGGTTGAAATCATCGTCGCGGCGTATCCGTCCCAGACCTTCCCCGGCACCATCAGTGCGATCAACCCGAAACTGGAAAACAGCACGCGCAACATGCAGGTCCGCGCGACCCTGGCCAACCCCGATGGCAAGCTGCTGCCAGGCATGTTCGCCAACCTGCAGGTGATGTTGCCCAACCCGCGGCCGAGCATCGTCGTGCCGGAAAGCGCGATCACCTACACGCTCTACGGCAACTCCCTGTATGTCGTTGCAGAGAAGAAGGCTGAAGACGGCAGCCTCGAAAAAGACGACAAGGGCCAGCCGATCCTGATCGCTGAACGGCGGTTCATTGAAACCGGTGAACGCCGCGACGGGCAGGTGGTGATTACCAAAGGTCTGCAGAACGGCGAAAAGGTGGTCACGGCCGGCCAGATCAAACTGGACAACGGTGCGCACATCGCCATCAGCGACGACAAGACCCTGGCCGAAAAGAACAGTCAGCCACGCGCTGACTGATCAAGGAACCCCCAATGGCTTTTACCGACCCATTCATCCGTCGCCCGGTGCTCGCCACCGTAGTCAGCCTGTTGATTGTGCTGCTGGGCTTCCAGGCCTGGAGCACGCTGCCGCTGCGCCAGTACCCACAAATGGAAAACGCCCTGATCACGGTCACCACCGCGTACCCCGGGGCCAACGCCGAAACCATCCAGGGCTACATCACGCAACCGTTGCAACAGAGCCTGGCCAGTGCCGAAGGTATCGACTACATGACTTCGGTCAGTCGGCAGAATTTCTCGGTGATCTCGATCTACGCACGCATCGGCTCCAACAGCGACCGCTTGTTCACCGAACTGCTGGCCAAGGCCAACGAGGTCAAGAACCGCCTGCCCCAGGATGCCGAGGACCCGGTGCTGAGCAAGGAAGCTGCCGACGCCTCGGCGCTGATGTACATCAGCTTCTCCAGCAAGGAGCTGAGCAACCCGCAGATTACCGATTACCTGTCGCGCGTCATCCAGCCGAAGCTGGCAACCTTGCCGGGCATGGCCGAAGCCGAGATTCTCGGCAACCAGGTCTTCGCCATGCGCCTGTGGCTGGACCCGGTGAAGCTGGCCGGTTTCGGCCTCAGCGCCAGCGACGTGACCAACGCGGTGCGCCAGTACAACTTCCTTTCCGCCGCGGGCGAAGTGAAAGGTGAGTACGTGGTCACCAGCATTAGCGCCAATACCGAGCTCAAATCAGCCGAAGCCTTCGCCGCGATCCCGCTCAAGGTCGAAGGTGACAGTCGCGTGCTGCTGCGCGATGTCGCGCGGGTCGAGATGGGAGCGGAAAACTACGACACCATCAGCTCGTTCGGCGGTACGCCCTCGGTGTACATCGGCATCAAGGCCACGCCTGCGGCCAACCCCCTCGACGTGATCAAGGAAGTGCGCAAGATCATGCCGGAGCTTACGGCCCAACTGCCACCGAACCTGAAGGCGGAAATCGCCTACGACGCGACGCTGTTCATCCAGGCCTCGATCAACGAAGTGATCAAGACCCTGTTTGAAGCGGTGCTGATCGTGATCGTGGTGGTGTTCCTGTTCCTCGGTGCGTTGCGCTCGGTGGTGATCCCGGTGGTCACCATTCCGTTGTCCATGATCGGCGTGATGTTCTTCATGCAGATGATGGGTTACTCGCTGAACCTGCTGACCCTGCTGGCGATGGTGTTGGCCATCGGCCTGGTGGTGGACGATGCCATCGTGGTGGTGGAAAACATCCACCGCCACATCGAGGAAGGCAAGACGCCGCTGGATGCCGCCATCGAGGGCGCCCGGGAGATCGCCATGCCGGTGGTCTCGATGACTATCACCCTGGCGGCGGTGTATGCGCCGATCGGCTTCCTCACGGGCCTTACCGGGGCGCTGTTCAAGGAGTTCGCCCTTACCCTGGCCGGTGCGGTGGTGATTTCCGGCATCGTCGCCCTGACCCTGTCGCCGATGATGTGCGCCCTGCTGCTGCGTCACGACGAAAACCCCACGGGCCTGGCCCATCGCCTGGACCTGATTTTCGAAAGCCTCAAGCGCCGATACCAGACAATGCTCCACGGCACCCTCAACACCCGGCCGGTGGTGCTGGTGTTCGCGGTGATCGTGCTGTGCCTGATTCCCGTGCTGCTCAAGTTCACCAAGTCGGAACTGGCGCCGGATGAGGACCAGGGCATCATTTTCATGCTGGCCAGTGCACCGCAACCGACCAACCTCGACTATTTGAACACCTACACCGACGAGTTCATCACGATCTTCAAGGCGTTTCCCGAGTACTACTCGTCGTTCCAGATCAACGGCTTCAACGGTGTGCAATCGGGTATTGGCGGTTTCCTTCTCAAGCCCTGGAACGAGCGCAGTCGCACGCAAATGGAGATCCTGCCCGAGGTTCAGGCCAAGCTGGAGAGCATTTCAGGCTTGCAGGTATTCGGCTTCAACCTGCCTTCCCTGCCGGGTACCGGCGAGGGTCTGCCGTTCCAGTTCGTCGTCAACACGGCCAACGATTACGAGTTACTGCTGCAAGTGGTCGACCGGGTGAAAAAACGCGCGATGGAGTCCGGTAAATTCGCCTTCGTCGACGTCGACCTGGCCTTTGACAAACCTGAAGTGGTGGTGGATATCGACCGTGCCAAGGCGGCCCAGATGGGCGTGTCGATGCAGGATTTGGGCGGGACACTGGCGACGTTGCTGGGTGAGGCGGAAATCAACCGTTTCACCGTGGATGGCCGCAGTTACAAAGTCATTGCCCAGGTCGAACGCCCCTTCCGGGATAACCCTGACTGGCTGAACAACTACTACGTCAAGAACACCCAGGGCGAACTGCTCGCCCTCTCGACCCTGATCACCGTGACCGACCGGGCGCGCCCTCGGCAACTGAACCAGTTCCAGCAACTCAACTCGGCGATTCTTTCCGGGGTGCCGCTGGTCAGCATGGGCGAGGCCATCGACGCCGTGCGTCAGATCGCCCGGGAAGAAGCGCCGGCGGGCTTTGCCTTCGACTATGCCGGTGCATCGCGGCAATACGTCCAGGAAGGCAGTGCACTATGGGTGACCTTTGGCCTGGCACTGGCGATCATCTTCCTGGTACTGGCGGCCCAGTTCGAAAGCTTTCGCGATCCGCTGGTGATCCTGGTGACCGTCCCGCTGTCGATCTGCGGCGCCTTGCTGCCGCTGTTCCTCGGCTGGTCGAGCATGAACATCTATACCCAGGTCGGGTTGGTTACATTGATCGGCCTGATCAGCAAGCACGGCATCCTGATCGTCGAATTCGCCAACCAGCTGCGCAAGGACAGGGGCCTGACGCCCCGCGAAGCGGTGGAGGAAGCCGCGGCCATTCGCCTGCGCCCGGTATTGATGACCACGGCGGCAATGGTATTCGGCATGGTGCCGTTGATCATCGCCACGGGGGCCGGCGCGGTGAGCCGGTTCGATATCGGTACAGTCATTGCCACCGGGATGTCGATTGGGACGCTGTTTACGCTGTTTGTGTTGCCGTGCGTGTATACGCTGCTGGCCAAATCCTCTCGCTAAGATCGTTCCCACGCTCTGCGTGGGAATGCCTCTACGGACGCTCCGCGTTCGGCTCTTGATTTGGGACGCGGAGCGTCCCGGGCTGCATTCCCACGCAGAGCGTGGGAACGATCTGCACTGCGCAACAAAAAAGGCCTCGCATCAGCGAGGCCTTTTATTTGGGCTTCATTGTGTTCAACTTTGCGGCCTCAATCCTTGAGAGAGTCCGAACATGAACAGCAACAAATCATGATCGGGTTGAGTGGCCACGGATGCCTTGGCAACCCGTGGCAACGGACAGTGCTCGCCACTGTGTACTGAACTTAAGACTTGCGTGCGGGGCTGCTCCCATGCCGCCACCGCGAGTGAAGCAACTGCCAAGGCTCCTACCAGAAACAAACCTCGCGCAACTTCAAGTTTCATTGCTATAAACCTTTGATAGCGCTGCCAAACGCCGTCTCATAAAAATAGACGAGTTTCTTCCAGTCCGTCGGGCTGAATGACGAGTGGCGGCGCAGCTGCTTCATGTCATGGGCCGCCGCCTGGCGAGCGGTCAAGCGCTGCCGGCACTTCTCCAGATCGATCAAGGCAACTTCGACTTTGGCTGCCTCACCCTCACCGGTGACGCGAACAAATACGTGCTTGATATAGATGCAGCTGTGTTGCCAACGCCCCTTGTGCATCCGCGCCAGGTTCTCGGCCAGGTCCTTGAGCACGCGATCGTGCACAGCCTCACCATGACGCTCGCGTCCGCCGCTTTCGTACCAACGTTCGATTTCCTCGAAGCCGTCCAAAGACTTGGTCACCAACAAGGCGCGCCACTTGTGCACGGGATCGCGTTGCGCTTCGCAGAACACGATTTCCGGGACGCGCACATCGAGCAGGCGCAAGCCGGTGAGTGCATCACGCTCGCGCAGCACCGTCGGCCGTCCGAAAGGGTGCAAAAGACCCCGATGGATATGGCCGGTCTGGCGTTTTACGTAGAGCAGTTGTCCATCACTGTCCATGAGACGCTGCACGCCACTCTCGCCACCGCGCCGGACGTTGGGCTCTTCCACCCATTCTCCGCGCTGATTCCAGAAGTAATCGAATCGGTCCTGGGAGGCGACGCCTGTTCCTGCTGCACACTGCTCTACCATCTGTTACCTCTTGCGTAATACATAAACTCGCCACATGGCATAGAGCGGCAAAAAGTCGATACGTTCCTGAATACGGAAACCAGCCTGCTCAAACTCCTTTTCTACGGTAGCCGCCGGTAACACAAATCTATTTTGGTAACCTTCCTGCCCACGGGTTCTCTCCGCGCGCTTGCGTTTCCAGGCTTTGAAGTTACCGTCGACCCACAGTGAAAGGATGACGCTGTCTCGGCTGACGCGCTCGAATTCGCGCAAGATCGCCAGTCGATGCTGGGCTTCACCGATGTGGTGGAGCAAACGCATGCAGAAAATGCTGTCGACAGCGTTATCCGGCAACGCAATGTCGAACGCGGACGTCTGCAAGGGTTGTACCCGTTTCACCACTTCAGCCGGTTGCGACTGTGTAGCGATCTTGATCATGGACTCGGAGTTGTCGGCACCGATGATCACGCGGTTGGGTTTCTCCGCCAGCATTGGCCAGAAACGCCCCGCACCGCAGGGCAGATCGAGAACCAGGCCCGGCTCGCCGACCAACGCCAGCGCCTTGCGCGCCATTTGTACGTCACGCCAGTGGGACAGGCGGCGGCCGACGCCATCCTTGTGTTTTTGCAGGTAACGTTTGGCGTGTTGATCGTCGTACTTGTTGGAAAAATCCAGTTTGATCGGGCCATCCACCATCATCAATCTCCTGAGCTTCTGATTCCAACCACCTTAGGCAGTGATGTGTGAGGGTCAGGTCATGCGATTGTGAAAATTTCGTGATGAAAACCTCGAAACGTTTCGAGGTATTACAAGGCGGCAATCTCAACCAACCGTCCAGCGACCATCAACTCACAGTCGACGCATTGAACTGGACCTGAAAACGACAGCCATTGGGTTCCATGGTCGTCAGGCTGACGCTCCAGCCCTGGTTTTCACAGATCCGTTGTACTAACGATAGTCCAAGCCCGAGGCCCTCTCCGCGTTTCTCGTTGCCTCGCACAAAAGGTTCGAACATCGCTTCGCGTTTTTCCTCGGGAATACCCACGCCACTGTCCTCGACCGTGAACCCGGTGGGCATCAGGCTCAGCCGGATAAATCCACGGTCGGTGTAATGCAATGCGTTACGCAGCAGGTTGCCCATGACCGCGTGCAATAGCGTTGCGTTATACCGAGTAGTGTGGGGACCACCCCAGTCGACAATCAGCTTGAGCCCCTTGGCCTCGATCGGCTCGCGCCACAGGTTGATCAAGCCGTCGGCCACTTCATCCAGCGTTTGCTGCGCAGACATGCCGGCGTCTTCGCGCTGAGCGCGGGCCAACATCAGGAAAGTTTGTACCAACTCGCGCATTTCTTCACTGGCGCGGGCAATTCGCTCGACCTGGGCAAGGCCGCGCTGGTCGATCCCGGGGTTTTCCAACAGCAACTCGCAGGAACTGGCCAACACCATCAAGGGCGTGCGCAGTTCATGGCTGACGTCACTGGTGAACATGCGCTCACGGGTCAGCGCCTGGCGCAACCGGCCGAGGGTAGCGTCGAAGGCCACGGCCAGCTCACCCACTTCATCGGCCGCATAATCCGGCGCCAGTGGCGGTGCCAGACCCAGTAGCTGATCGCGATGACGTACCTGACGCGCCAGCCTTACTACCGGTGCCATTACCTTGCGCGCCAGCACCCAGCCGAGAAACACCGCCAGCGCCAGGCTCAGCACGAAGCCCACCAGCACCACGGCAAACAGCACTCGCTCGCGCTCTTCGAAGTCACTCTGGTCCTGCAACAGCACATAGCGCCGACCATCGACCACCTCGACCATCGCGTGGTACGACAGCTGCTCGCGAAAAACCTCGTGAAACCCTGGATCCAGGTGCCGCAAATCCTTGGGCAACTCGAAATCGCCCCGCCCGCCGCTGAAATAAAACAACTGGTCCGGTTCCGGGCGATGGCTCCAGTCCGAAACGCTGTCCATCAGCAACAGGCGCTGCAAATCGCCACCCAGGCCCGCCGAGATCAATTTTTCTTCCACCAGGTGCACGGTGGCAACGATGCCCATGGCAAAGGCGCCCGCCACCAGTGCGCTCATCAGCGCAAAGGCAATGATGATCCGTTGAGCGAGGCTCTGTTTAAACTCCATCACGCCCCTCGGCCAGGCGGTAACCCACACCGTGCACGGTTTGCAGCAGCGGTTTGGCGAACGGCTTGTCGATCACCTGGCGCAATTGATGGACATGGCTGCGCAGGCTGTCGCTGTCTGGGCAGTCATCGCCCCACAGGGCCTCTTCGAGAATTTCGCGGCGCAGTACATGCGGGCTTTTCTGCATCAGGACCGCCAGCAACTTCAGGCCCACCGGGTTGAGCTTGAGCAATCGGCCTTCGCGGGTGACCTCCAGCGTATCGAGGTCATAGCTCAGGTCACCCACCTGCAAGGTCCGGCGACCTCCACCTTGGGTGCGACGCATCACTGCTTCGATCCGCGCCGCCAGTTCAGACAAGGCGAAGGGTTTGATCAGGTAGTCATCGGCACCGGACTTGAAGCCTTGCAGCCGGTCGTCCAGTTGATCACGGGCAGTGAGCATGATCACCGGCGTGTCGCGCCGGGCATCTTCGCGCAGGCGTTTGCACAGCGTGTAGCCGTCGATGCCAGGCAACATGATATCGAGTACGATCAAGTCGTAATGCTCCGTAGCTGCCAGATGCAGGCCCGACAAACCGTCCTGTGCGCAATCCACGGTATAGCCCTTGAGTCCCAGGTAATCGGCCAGATTAGCCAGGATATCGCGGTTGTCTTCAACCAATAAAATTCGCATGGGCATCTTCTCCGTACACAATAACGGCCGTCTCGGCCCGCGCAGCTTAAGGCCAAGCGTGATTCAGGGCCAGGGTTGCGTGCAGTCGTCGGTTGGGCGAAATCGTCGGATCAAGCCCCAACGTTTTTTTCACTATCGGTTCACGGGTTGACGACAGGGTCGAGCCCAGACTCCGCGCGGCTGCGTATTCAAGAACATTTCACTGACCAAGGATTGACCATGGTTTCGATCTCTGCACGCCCCGCTTCTCGCCCGCTCAACTTCTGGGTGTGCCTGGGTGTTCCCGCCGTTGCGGCAATCATTCTGGTGTTGCTTGAACTGACGACCCTGGACATGGACCTGGCCAGGCTGTTCTACGATCCGGTCGCCGGGGACTTCATCGGCCGGCACAGTTATTTCCTGGAAACCGTCCTGCATGATCGGGCCAAGCAAGTGGTTATCGCCTTCTCGGTGCTGGCTATCCTCGGTTTTGCCGGTTCGTTCTTTCTGCCCCGGCTCAAGCCGTTCAAGCGGGAACTGGGCTGCCTGGTGCTGTCCCTGGGGCTGGCGACGTCCTTTGTCACGCCGATGAAAGCGGTGACGGCGGTGCAATGCCCGTGGAGCCTGGAGCAATTCGGCGGTCACGAGACCTACAGCGAATTGTTGAGCCCGCGTCCGGCTACAGAAAAACCGGGGCGTTGCTGGCCTGGCGGTCACGCCGCGACCGGTTTCACCCTGTTTGCACTGTTCTTCGTGTTGCGTGATCGCCGTCCGCGCATGGCGCGTGCGGCCTTTGTTTTCGCCTTCGCCCTGGGCTCGGTTTTTTCCATCGGCCGGATGCTGCAGGGAGCACACTTCTTCTCGCACAACGTGTGGACGGCGGTATTCTGCTGGCTGATTTGCCTGGGGTCGTATTACTACATCCTTTATCGACCCACTTCCAAGGCCGAGAGAGAGCTCGAAGCACAGCCGGTCAGTGCCTGAAATACAGATCAAATGTGGGAGCGGGCTTGCTCGCGAAGGCGGTAGATCAGTCAACCTCCCCGGTGATTGACACACCGTCTTAGCGAGCAAGCCCGCTCCCACACTGAATCGCTTGCACTTCAAAATCCGGGCAATAAAAAACCCCGCCTACTTACGCAGGCGGGGTTTTTTTATACAGGGGTAAGGCTGGCTTACATCATGCCGCCCATGCCGCCCATACCGCCCATGTCTGGCATGCCGCCGCCAGCACCGCTGTCTTTCTTCGGTGCGTCAGCTACCGCAGCTTCGGTGGTCAGGATCAGGCCGCCGATGGACGCTGCAGCTTGCAGAGCCGAACGGGTGACCTTGGTTGGGTCCAGGATACCCATTTCGATCATGTCGCCGTATTCGCCAGTCGCAGCGTTGTAGCCGAAGCTGCCTTCGCCGTTCTTGACCTTGTCGACCACTACGCTTGGCTCGTCGCCGGAGTTGGCAACGATCTGGCGCAGCGGCGCTTCAACAGCGCGACGCAGTACAGCGATACCCACGTCCTGATCGGCGTTGTCGCCTTTCAGTTGAGTCAGTGCTTCCAGAGCACGGATCAGGGCCACGCCACCGCCAGGCACCACGCCTTCTTCAACGGCTGCACGGGTAGCGTGCAGGGCGTCTTCAACGCGGGCTTTCTTCTCTTTCATTTCAACTTCGGAACCAGCGCCAACCTTGATCACTGCAACGCCGCCGGACAACTTGGCCAGACGCTCCTGCAGTTTTTCACGGTCGTAGTCCGAGGAAGTCTCGGCAACCTGGGCACGGATCTGGTTGATGCGTGCTTCGATGTCGCCTTGAACGCCAGCACCGTCAACGATGATGGTGTTTTCCTTGGACAGGGTTACGCGCTTGGCGTTACCCAGGTGCTCCAGGGTGGTGCTTTCCAGGCTCAGGCCGATCTCTTCGGAGATAACGGTACCACCGGTCAGAACGGCGATGTCCTGCAGCATGGCCTTGCGACGGTCGCCGAAGCCAGGCGCCTTGACGGCTGCGACTTTGACGATACCGCGCATGTTGTTCACAACCAGAGTCGCCAGGGCTTCGCCTTCAACGTCTTCGGCCACGATCAGCAGTGGACGGCCGGCTTTGGCAACGGCTTCCAGTACTGGCAGCATTTCGCGGATGTTCGAGATCTTCTTGTCGACCAGCAGGATCAGCGGGCCGTCCAGCTCAGCGACCATGGTCTCTGGCTTGTTGACGAAGTACGGGGACAGGTAGCCACGGTCGAACTGCATGCCTTCAACAACCGACAGTTCGTTTTCCAGGCCCGAGCCTTCTTCGACGGTGATCACGCCTTCTTTACCGACTTTTTCCATGGCTTCAGCAATGATGTCGCCGATGGAGTTGTCGGAGTTGGCGGAGATGGTACCTACCTGAGCGATAGCCTTGGTGTCAGCGCATGGCTTGGACAGGGCCTTCAGCTCTTTGACGATAGCGATGGTCGCTTTGTCGATACCGCGCTTCAGATCCATCGGGTTCATGCCGGCAGCGACGGCTTTCAGGCCTTCGTTGACGATCGATTGAGCCAGAACGGTAGCGGTGGTGGTGCCGTCGCCTGCGTCATCGTTGGCACGGGAGGCAACGTCTTTGACCAGCTGCGCGCCCATGTTTTCGAAACGGTCTTCCAGTTCGATTTCTTTGGCTACGGAAACGCCGTCCTTGGTGATGGTCGGAGCGCCGAAGCTCTTCTCGATGATCACGTTACGGCCTTTCGGGCCCAGGGTCGCTTTTACTGCGTCAGCCAGGACGTTGACACCGGTGAGCATTTTCTTGCGGGCGGAATCGCCGAATTTAACTTCTTTAGCAGCCATGATCGATATTCCTTAAATACTTTGTAGTAACGGGAAAATGAGCGGGGAATCAGCCTTCGACAACAGCGAGGATTTCGTTCTCGCTCATTACCAGCAGGTCTTCGCCGTCGACTTTCACAGTGTTGCTGCCGGAGTAAGGACCGAACACAACCTTGTCGCCCACTTTCACGGACAGTGCACGCACTTCACCGTTTTCCAGTACGCGGCCGGTGCCGACAGCGAGGATTTCGCCGCTGTTGGCTTTTTCAGCAGCCGAACCTGGCAGGACGATACCGCCAGCGGTTTTCTTTTCTTCTTCGCTGCGACGGATGACGACGCGGTCATGCAGAGGACGAAGCTTCATTGTCGATCTCTCCTAATTGTGGTTTTCATCGGCCGGTGTAGTCCCGGCGGGTTTAACAAAGTCCGGCGGTGCCGGGTGCGGTTCGTCGAGCGAACCGCGGAAGTCTGTCTGGCGTGATCACCAGAAACCTTGCGGTGACCGTTACATAAGGGCGCACAAGCTTATTACAAGGGCGCAGATCGAAAAATTTTTACGGTGATCGCCCGAAAACGAACACGGCACCCGAAGGTGCCGTGTCGATATTGCTGTTACTTGGTATCGCGGTGTTCGAACTCGCCTTCGATCACGTTCGGCTCGCGGCCCAGAGGCTCGCGCGGCGCAGGGCCCCCACGGGGCTGGAGGTCGTCGGCGAACGCACGCTGGCGGATCGCTTGTTCCTCGGCACGCTGGCGCATTTTATTGGCCAGGAGGCGACGGCTGATCGGCATCAGCATGACCAGGCCGATCACGTCGCTGATGAAACCCGGAAGAATCAACAAGCCACCGGCCAACGCCAACATCAGGCCTTCCAGCATGGTCTGGGCTGGCAATTCGCCACGATTCAGGCTTTCACGGGCACGCAGTGCGGTGGCCAACCCGGCAACGCGCAACACGAACACACCGAACATCGAGCCGAGAATGATCAGCAGCAGGGCCGGGAAAAACCCGATCGACCCTGCCACCTTGACGAATACGAACAGCTCCAACACCGGGAACAGCAGAAAGAGCAACAAAAAAGGGCGCATCAAATGGTTCCTCAACGCAAGAATGCCTTGCCAGTAATCCTTAGATGACGTCGCCATTTCGTGAATTCAAGCGTCAGCCACTGCCTTTTTCGGCCAATGTTCGGCATGAGCCAGGAAAACCAAGGCCTCGCGCACTTGTGTCGGCGTATTACAAGGCGCTGGAAACGGCAGCCAGTGCAGCCCCTGGCCGATGAGCAGGTGCATGCCTTCGCTGTCGATGCCCACC
Source organism: Pseudomonas sp. GW823-FHT06B06 (assembly GCF_058795195.1). Classification (NCBI taxonomy): domain Bacteria; kingdom Pseudomonadati; phylum Pseudomonadota; class Gammaproteobacteria; order Pseudomonadales; family Pseudomonadaceae; genus Pseudomonas; species Pseudomonas sp. GW823-FHT06B06. The sequence goes on from NZ_JBXAHO010000005.1 coordinate 219,076, forward strand.
AGGGTCGCCGGCGAAGTTTTCGGCAAGCCGGCCAGTTCGACGTAATGCGCAATGGCTTTGGCGTGATCGGCGTTCATGTGTTCGATCATGCTCGCCTCGGCCTTGCCGGCAAACGGGTTGGCCAGGGGCAGCTCGTTGACCCAGTGGATCGCGCCAAACCCGCCAATGTAGCGATGGCGCACCGGCTTGAGCACCCAGAAGTCGAAATCGTGGGCCTGATGATAGTTCTGCGAATCCGGGAAATAGCGGTAGTACCGTTCGGCGGCCGCTTCGATGGCGGCAACGTCTTCGACCTGTTGCGCTTCGGCCAGGTAGGTCAGGCGACCAACGGCCTGGACGTCTTCGGCCCCACGCTCGCCCACGAACAGTGAGCATTTCGGATCTTTTTGCAGATTGTGGGTGTGCTGGGCGATGCGGCTGATCAGGATCAGCGGCCGGCCGAGCTCGTCCAGGCAGTACGGAACCACGGAACCGAACGGGAAACCAGGCATTGACTTGGAGTGTGTGGAGAGCACCCCACGGTATTCCTTGAGGAGCAATTCTCGTGCATGCTTAGCCGCTTCAACGCTCAATTTATGACTCCTTATTAAGAATCCGTCGCAAAAACGGACAGGCTGCTGATGAAAGTTCCAGCATGCCGTCGGGGTAGTTCTCATGTGCAGCCGTGGCCAGTTCGGGCGCAGATCGAGAGGCACTCAAGAAGCAAAACCAACCAGACCTGCCACCGGGGGCATGCGAATGAAACTCACTGACAAAGTAATCATTATCACGGGCGGTTGCCAGGGTTTAGGCCGCTCCATGGCCGAGTATTTGGCCGCCAGGGGCGCAAAACTGGCGCTCGTCGACCTGAACCAGGAAAAGCTCGACGACACCGTCGCTGCCTGCACGGCCTTGGGCGTCGAAGCCCGCGCCTATCTGTGCAACGTCGCCAATGAAGAGCAAGTGAGCCATATGGTCGCCCAGGTCGCCAGCGACTTTGGTGCTATTCATGGCCTGATCAACAATGCCGGGATCTTGCGTGATGGCCTGCTGCTCAAGGTCAAGGATGGCGAAATGACCAAGATGACCCTGGCTCAATGGCAGGCGGTCATCGACGTCAACCTGACCGGCGTATTCCTGTGCACCCGTGAAGTCGCGGCGAAAATGGTCGAGCTCGACAACAGCGGCGCGATCATCAATATCTCGTCGATTTCCCGCGCCGGCAATGTTGGCCAGACCAACTACTCCGCCGCCAAGGCCGGTGTCGCGGCAGCTACCGTGACCTGGGCCAAGGAACTGGCGCGCTATGGCATCCGGGTGGCCGGCATTGCACCGGGCTTCATCGAAACCGAAATGACGCTGGGCATGAAACCTGAAGCACTGGAGAAAATGACGTCGGGGATTCCGCTCAAGCGCATGGGCAAGCCTGAGGAAATCGCCCATTCGGCGGCCTACATCTTTGAGAACGACTATTACACCGGTCGGATTCTGGAGTTGGATGGCGGGTTGCGCATCTAGAGCCCCCCTAAACCAATGTGGGAGCGGCGGTGCGACGATTCGACTTGCTCGCGAAAGCGGTGGTTCAGTCAACAATACTGTTGAATGTTAATCCGCATTCGCGAGCAAGCCCGCTCCCACAGGTACCGGCGTTATCCGGCAGATATCAATCGTCGCTGATGGTGATATTCGGCATCGCCGGCGTGGCGGCTTCCTGCAACACGATCCGCGCACCGACATGGCGGGCCAGTTCCTGGTAAACCAGTGCAATCGGGCTGTCCGGTTCGGCGATGACCGTTGGCTTGCCGCCATCGGCCTGTTCGCGGATAGCCATCGCCAGCGGCAGCGACGCCAGCAGCTCGACGCCATACTGATTGGCCAGTTTCACACCGCCACCCTCACCGAACAGATGTTCGGCATGCCCGCAGTTCGAGCAGATGTGTACGGCCATGTTTTCCACCACGCCCAGTACGGGGATGTTGACCTTGCGGAACATCTCCACGCCCTTGCGTGCGTCCAGCAATGCCAGGTCCTGTGGCGTGGTCACGATCACCGCGCCGGCCACCGGGACTTTCTGTGCCAGGGTCAGCTGGATGTCACCGGTGCCTGGCGGCATGTCGATGACCAGGTAATCCAGGTCGCCCCACGCGGTTTGTGTCACCAGTTGCAGCAAGGCGCCGGAGACCATCGGCCCGCGCCAGACCATCGGCGTGTTGTCGTCGGTGAGGAACGCCATGGACATCACTTCGACACCATGGGACTGAATCGGCACGAACCATTTCTGATCCTTGATCTGCGGCCGGGTGCCTTCGGCGATACCGAACATGATGCCCTGGCTCGGCCCGTAGATGTCCGCGTCGAGGATCCCGACCTTGGCGCCTTCGCGGGCCAGGGCCAGCGCGAGGTTGGCCGCGGTGGTGGATTTGCCCACGCCACCCTTGCCGGACGCTACGGCCACGACGTTCTTGACGTTGGCCAGGCCCGGGATCTGTGCCTGGGCCTTGTGCGCGGCGATCACGCTGGTGATATCGACGCGGGCGGCGCTGACCCCGTCAAGGCCTTCAATGGCCATTTGCAGCATCTGCGCCCAACCGCTCTTGAACAAGCCGGCGGCATAACCCAGTTCCAGCTGCACGCTGACGCGCTCACCCTGGATCTCGATGTGGCGCACGCAGCCGGCGCTGACCGGATCCTGGTTCAGATAGGGGTCGGTGTATTGGCGAAGGACGGCTTCCACCGCTGCGCGATTGACGGCGCTCATGGGCAACTCCGAAAACAAGACTGGGAATAGATGGCGGGTATCCTACCCCTTCTGTCTTCCGGACGGCATGCCTGGCAACGATTTGCAGGGGTGAAATATCTTTGCCGGCGCTTTATAGTGGCCGACCTCCGTTTCATCAAGTAGCCGAGCCCCATGTCCGAGCCACGCAAGATCCTCGTCACCAGTGCCCTGCCCTATGCCAATGGTTCGATCCATCTTGGCCACATGCTGGAATACATCCAGACCGATATGTGGGTGCGTTTCCAGAAGCACCGCGGCAACCAATGCATCTATGTCTGCGCCGACGACGCCCACGGTTCGGCGATCATGCTGCGCGCGGAAAAGGAAGGCATTACACCGGAACAACTGATCGCCAACGTCCAGGCTGAACACAGCGCCGACTTTGCCGAGTTCCTGGTGGACTTCGACAACTTCCACTCCACTCACGCCGAAGAAAACCGTGAGCTGTCGAGCCAGATCTATCTGAAGCTGCGCGACGCCGGGCACATCGCCACGCGTTCGATCACGCAGTATTTCGACCCGGAAAAGAAAATGTTCCTGGCCGACCGCTTCATCAAGGGCACCTGCCCGAAATGCGGCACCGAGGACCAGTACGGCGACAACTGCGAAAAGTGCGGCGCGACCTACGCACCGACCGACCTGAAGGATCCGAAGTCGGCGATTTCCGGGGCCACTCCGGTGCTCAAGGATTCCCAGCACTTCTTCTTCAAGCTGCCGGACTTCCAGGAAATGCTGCAGGCCTGGACCCGCAGCGGCACCCTGCAAGACGCCGTGGCCAACAAGATCGCCGAATGGCTGGATGCGGGCCTGCAACAGTGGGACATCTCCCGCGATGCGCCGTACTTCGGTTTTGAAATCCCCGATGAGCCGGGCAAGTACTTCTACGTGTGGCTGGACGCACCAATCGGCTACATGGCGAGCTTCAAGAACCTTTGCGACCGCACGCCGGAGCTGGACTTCGACGCGTTCTGGGGCAAGGACTCCACCGCCGAGCTGTACCACTTCATCGGCAAGGACATCGTCAACTTCCATGCCCTGTTCTGGCCAGCGATGCTCGAAGGCGCGGGCTACCGCAAGCCGACCGGCATCAACGTGCACGGCTACCTGACCGTCAACGGCCAGAAAATGTCCAAGTCCCGTGGCACCTTCATCAAGGCCCGGACCTACCTGGATCACCTGTCGCCGGAATACCTGCGTTACTACTACGCAGCCAAGCTGAGCCGTGGCGTCGACGACCTCGACCTGAACCTCGAAGACTTCGTGCAGAAGGTCAATTCCGACCTGGTCGGCAAAGTTGTCAACATCGCCAGCCGTTGCGCCGGGTTCATCAACAAGGGCAATGCCGGGGTGATGGTCGAGACCAACGCCGCGCCGGAGCTGACCGAAGCGTTCCTGGCTGCCGCACCAAGCATTGCCGACGCCTATGAAGCCCGCGACTTTGCACGCGCCATGCGCGAGATCATGGGCCTGGCCGACCGCGCCAACGCCTGGATCGCCGACAAGGCACCTTGGTCGCTGAACAAACAGGAAGGCAAGCAGGAAGAAGTCCAGGCCATCTGCGCCACCGGCGTCAACCTGTTCCGTCAACTGGTGATCTTCCTCAAGCCGGTGCTGCCGCTGCTGGCCGCCGATGCCGAGGCGTTCCTCAACGTCGCGCCGCTGACCTGGAACGACCACGCGACCTTGCTCGCCAACCATCAGCTGAACGAGTTCAAGCCGCTGATGACCCGTATCGACCCGGTAAAAGTGCAGGCCATGACCGACGCTTCGAAAGAAGACCTGACCGCCAGCCAGACCGACACCGGCGAGGCTTTACCTGCGGGCAATGGCGAATTGGCGAAGGATCCGTTGTCGCCGGAGATCGAGTTCGACACCTTTGCCGCGGTTGACCTGCGCGTCGCCCTGATCGTCAAGGCCGAGCACGTGGAAGGCGCAGACAAGCTGTTGCGCCTGACCCTGGATATCGGTGACGAGCAGCGCAATGTATTCTCCGGGATCAAGAGCGCTTATCCGGACCCGTCCAAACTCAATGGCCGACTGACGATGATGATCGCCAACCTCAAGCCGCGCAAAATGAAGTTCGGCATTTCCGAAGGCATGGTGATGGCGGCAGGTCCCGGCGGTGAAGAAATCTACCTGCTGAGCCCTGACAGCGGCGCCAAGCCTGGTCAGCGGATCAAGTAAGGCACTGCGGTAAACCGATCCCACAGTCGTGCCTGGCGCGACTGTGGGATTTTCATGTCTGGCCCACCCTCCGTCCTTGCCGGATAATGCATAAACTTTTTAGACGGCTGCGTTGAAAAAGCCCCGTTCTTGCCGTAATGCTGTTCACTTAAGACAATTTTAAGGCGAGCAAGAAATATGTGGTGAGGGGATTCATCGAGACGTCGCACCGCCCCGTTGGGCCGCGAAGCAGCCCTCAGCAACCGTTCAAACAGACCGAGTTGTTCGGATTTACGACTGCTTCGCAGCCGAACGGGGATAAATCCCCTCGCCACAAAGCACTATCATGACCGAAACCCTGCTTACGCTCATCAGTACCGCCCTGCTCAACAACCTCGTGTTGCACTGGCCGCTGGGTGTAGATCCCCTGTTGGGCAGCGAACGTCGCCAGGTGCATGCCCTGGGCATCGCGACGACTTGCCTGATGCTGGTTACCGGGGTGCTTGGCTATGTGATCTATCAATGGCTGCTGGTACCGTTGGCGTTGACCGCGCTGCACCTGTTCGTGTTCCTGCCATTGAGTGCGCTGCTGATCGGCCCGTTGTTGAAGTTGCTTGCACGGGTGTTTTCGACACTGTCCTTCGAAGGTCTTTGGCCGTTGCTGCTGTGCAATGCCGGGGTGCTCGGCGTGGCATTGCTCAACGCCCGGGAGAACAACGGATTTTTTCACGCCTCAGCCTTGAGCATCGGTGCCGGGCTGGGCTTTTGGCTGGTACTGAGTCTGTTCCAGGACCTGCGCCAGCGCACACTCGACAACGATGTGCCCCTGCCCTTTCGCGGCCTGCCGATCGACCTGATCGGCGCCGGCCTGATTGCAGTGGCCTTTCTCGGATTCAGCGGGCTAATCAAAACATGAGTCTGATTCAACGCATCGACGCCCTTTTGCCGCAGACCCAATGCGGCAAGTGTGGCCACCCCGGATGCAAGCCGTACGCCGCAGGCATCGCCAGCGGTGAGCCGATCAACAAATGCCCGCCTGGTGGCAGTGAAACCATTATTGCCCTGGCCGAACTGTTGAACGTGCCGGTGCTGGAACTGGACACCAGTCGCGGCTCGGCTCCGGCGCAGATCGCCTATATTCGTGAAGCGGAATGCATTGGTTGTACGAAATGCATTCAGGCCTGTCCGGTTGACGCCATCGTCGGCGCGGCCAAGTTGATGCACACAGTCATCATCGATGAATGTACCGGTTGCGACCTGTGCGTGGCGCCATGCCCGGTGGACTGCATCGAAATGCATCCGCTGCCCTTGAGCGGCGTGCTGCCGATTGTCGGTGGCCTGGCCTCCAGCCTGGAAGAACAACGGGCGCGAGCCGCCAAGCGCAATCATGCACGGCGCCGTTTCGAGCAGCGCAACGCCCGTTTGCAGCGTGAAGAGCAACAAAAAATTGCCGAGCGAGAAGCCCGTGCGCAACGGGCCGTCCAACCCAGTGAAGTGGCGCTCGACCCGGTGCAGGCAGCCCTCGAACGCGTGCGCGCGCAGAAGGCCGCGAACGCCGATGCCGCCTTGAAAAAAGCCAAGGTCGACCTGGCGATGAGCCGGGCGCAACTGAACAAGTCGCTCAAGGCCTTCGGTCATCCGCCGACCTTCGAACAGCAATCGCAGTTGATTGTGCTGCAACAGCAGTTCGAAGCCGCCGAGCAAGCCTTGGCCCAACTGGAACGCGTTGCGCCGCCAGCCGTAGCGCCTGTCGCCGCTGTGGCGAACGACGCCGACCTGAAACGCGCAAAGATCCAGCTAGCCATGCGTCGTGCCGAGCTGAAGAAAGCCCAGGCGAGTGCGGCTCCCATCGAGCAGATCGAAGCCCTGGAGCGAGCCCTGAGCGAAGCCGAACGCCAGGTGGATGCACATGCCGCCCCTTGAATCGGCGGACGAACGTCTGCAGCAGGCGATGAAACTGGTTCTGCTGGCGACGCTGCCAGGCGTGTTGGCGTTGTTCTGGTTCTATGGCTGGGGGGTGTTGATCAACTTGACGCTCGCTGGTGTCAGTGCCTTAGCCTTTGAAGCGGCGGTGCTGCGATTGCGCAAGCGCGCGCTCAAGCCGACCTTGAGCGATGGCAGCGCCCTGGTCAGTGCCACGCTACTGGCCCTGGCCTTGCCACCCTATTGTCCCTGGTGGCTGACGATCAGTGCTGCGGCGTTTGCGATGTTGCTGGGCAAGCACCTGTATGGCGGGGTCGGCAGCAACCCGTTCAACCCGGCAATGCTGGGTTTCGCCCTGGTGATGGTGACCTTTCCACAGCAGATGACCCATTGGCCAGCCTCCCACGGCATGGACCTGTGGGGTGGCGTGCAGCAAGTGTTCGGCGCAGGCCAAGACCCGGACGCCTGGGTCCGGGCCACGGCATTGGACAGCCTGCGGATCAACAAAAGCCTGACCATGGATGAACTGTTCGCGGCGAATCCGGCCTTTGGTCAGTTCGGTGGCCATGGCGTGGAATGGGTCAACCTGGCCTTTCTCGCCGGGGGCGCGTTCTTGCTGCAACGCCGCGTATTCAGCTGGCATGCACCGGTTGGCATGCTCGCCAGCCTGTTCATCATCAGCCTGTTGTGCTGGAACGGTTCGGGCTCAGACTCCCACGGATCACCGCTGTTTCATCTGCTCACCGGTGCCAGCATGCTCGGCGCTTTCTTCATCGTCACTGAACCGGTGTCCGGCGCAAAAAGCCCCGGTGCGCGACTGCTGTTCGGTGCAGGCGTGGGGTTGCTGACCTACCTTATTCGCACCTGGGGCGGCTACCCGGACGGCGTGGCCTTTGCCGTGCTGTTGATGAACCTCTGTGTACCGGCGCTGGAGCGGCTTGTCGCGGCCAGGCAGGAGCTGCGCGCACCATGAGCCGAGCGTCGAGCGCCGCCATCCTTGCATTGCTCGCCACCCTCGGGGCTGGCCTGACTTATCTCGTGCAGCACGCCAGCGCACCGCGGATTGCGACTGAACAGCGCCTGATCGACAGTCGCAACCTGCTGGACCTGCTGCCGCCCGACGGCTATGACAATCAACCGCTGGAGCAACCGCTCAGCCTCGAAAACGCTACGTTGGCCAACAGCACGCTGCTGGCGGGCTACCGTGCGACCAAGGCCGGCCGAGCCTATGCCGTGCTGCTGCGCAGCCAGACCCTGGGCTACGCGGGCGCCATTGACTTGCTGATCGCCATCGATCGCAACGGTAGGTTGCTGGGGGTCAAAACTCTCAGGCAGATGGAAACCCCGGGGCTCGGCGCACGCATCGCCGACTGGCCGAACGCCTGGCTCGAGGGCTTTTCCGGCAGGTCGCGAACCGATCCGGCTGACAACGGGTGGGCCTTGAAAAAGGACCAGGGACAGTTTGACCAGGTTGCGGGAGCGACCATCACCTCAAGAGCGGTGATCCACGCCACCCATGACGCATTGCGCTACTTCGATGAGCACCGAGCCTCACTGCTTGGGAGCCCTTCAAATGAATGAATCGCTGCGGCTGCGGAACACCCTGATGCTCGTGCCACTGATTGGCGCCACCGGCTCACTGGTGAATGCCCTGGGCCTGTGGTTGATGTTCATGGTGGTAACCAGTGCCTTTGGCCTCTGCATGAACGCCTTGCGCTCGCGCCTGCTCCCAGCGACCCATTTGCCGGCCAGCGTATTGCTTGCCGCAACGCTGACCAGTTGCGCAGAACTCGGCGCGCAGGTCTGGTCGTTGCAATGGCATCAACATGCCGGGATCTATGCCGGGTTGATCGCCTTGCAATGCGTCGTACTGGAGCGCAGTGATTTCTTCCAGGGCCCCTGGCGCGAACGCTGGCGCCTCTGCGGCCTGTTCGGCGCATTGATGGTGTCCCTGGGCTTGCTGCGCGAACTCATTGGCTACGGGACCCTCGGCAATCATCTGCCCTGGCTGGCGGGTGCAACGCACGCGGATTGGCAGGGCTGGTTGCTGACCGCTGACGGTGGCTTGCGACTGGCCACGCTGGCCCCTGGCGGTTTCATACTGCTCGGGTTGCTCATCGCCGCCTGGCAAGCCTGGCATCGCCCCCCACCCTCACACTGATCGCCTTCGAGGAAACGCACCGCACATGAACGCCGCAAAACGTCTGGAAATATTCCGCCGGCTGCATGAAGACAATCCGGAACCGAAGACCGAACTGGCCTATTCCTCACCCTTTGAGTTGCTGATTGCGGTGATTCTTTCGGCGCAATCAACCGATGTCGGCGTCAACAAGGCCACGGCAAAACTGTTTCCGGTTGCCAATACCCCGGCGGCGATTTATGCCCTGGGCGTGGAAGGATTGTCGGAATACATCAAGACCATCGGCCTTTACAACAGCAAGGCTAAAAACGTGATCGAGACCTGCCGGCTGCTGGTTGAGCGTCATGGAGGGGAAGTGCCGCAGACCCGTGAGGAACTCGAAGCCTTGCCTGGCGTCGGCCGCAAGACCGCCAACGTGGTGCTCAATACTGCATTTCGCCAATTGACGATGGCCGTGGATACCCACATTTTTCGGGTCAGCAACCGCACCGGCATCGCGCCTGGCAAGAATGTGGTCGAGGTCGAGAAAAAATTGATGAAGTTTGTGCCCAAGGAATACCTGCTCGACTCCCATCACTGGCTGATCCTTCACGGGCGTTACGTCTGCCTTGCCCGCAAGCCTCGCTGCGGCAGTTGCCGGATCGAAGACTTGTGCGAATACAAGCACAAGACGTCGGACGATTGAGCTGCTATTGGGGTTTTCGATTTATCGATTGAAAAAATCTTTTTTACCCGTCGCAAGATTGTCGATATAAGGAGCCCCAAAGGCCTTCTTCGCCTGGAGTAACTAAATGAGCACTGGCAAAGAACAATTGGACGTGGATGAGGACTTTACCGCCGGAGAGGCTGATGATGCCGAGCCGGTGGCTGAAGTAGCGAAAACCAACCTGAGCAAGCGTCGGACCATCGACAACCTGCTGGAGGAGCGCCGACTGCAAAAGCAATTGGCCGATTACGATTTTGACTTGTAAAACCTAAAAGCCTCCCGAAACGGAGGCTTTTTACCAAGTGTCGAGTCGCGATCAATGCTCGCCTGTGGCACTTCGTAAAACTCGGGCTCATCATGCCAGGCCGTTACGCTGGGCGAGCTCGATCAGATCGACCAGGGAGCGCGCATTGAGTTTCAACAGCAGTCGGGTCTTGTAGGTACTGACGGTCTTGTTACTGAGAAACATCCCATCAGCAATTTCTTTATTGGTCTTGCCCCGGGCCAACTGCTGCAACACCATCATTTCCCGCCCTGAAAGACGATCCACCATATCGGCTTCACTGGCATTGCCAAGACTGGCACGCACTGTATGCAACGCCTGATTGGGGAAGTAACTGTAGCCTGACAAGACCGCCTTTATTGCACTGAGCAACTCCGTGAGATCCTGCTGTTTGCACACATACCCGGCGGCGCCGGACTGCATGCAGCGCATGGAAAAATGCCCAGGTGACTGAGAGGTTAATATCAGTACTTTCATCGGCATCGCAGCCGATGTCAGCCGCGCAATAACTTCCAGTCCATCCAGTTTCGGTATTCCAATATCCAGTATGACAATGTCCGGCATGTATTCTCGGGCCAGTTGCAATGCATCCACACCATTATCTGTTTCTGCAATGACTTCGTAGCCATGACGCTCCATCAGCATTCGTACCGCGAGACGAATGACGGGGTGATCATCCACAATCAGCACTTTATTCATGGGCAAGTCCAATTTCGCTATTCGATTTTTTAGAACCCGCACAATAGCCTAGTCGTTTCCCCCCTGGCATGTCGCTCCCCCCGGCCACTCGCACCCAGAGACATTCCCTACAGAAATTAGAGACTTTTCTTACAAAAAACCCAAGAAACCCCAGGACAGAAAACCTTAATTGAGGACTTGACTTTCCAATTGAGATTATTTTTTTGTATCGACCTGCAACAAAATAACCTGGGGAATTTAATTTTCAGACAGCGAACAGACATGTATCGACCCGCCCCACAAACTCAAAGGTAACTAAGGTTATCCAATATCCTCTCCTCCCCAAAAATATCACACATGACTTATCAACTCGCCCTTACAGCAAAAACCAACACATCATCGCCCTTATGGAAACGGTAAACAGCAAGCGTGCCGGCCTGACATTAAATTACTTGAAAAATAAAAAACCCGGGATGCCCAAGATCAGTTAGATGCATTAAATTAAAAACAAACACCACACCAAATAACAGTACGAGGATAAAAAATGGATAAGCTCAAAAAAAGTATAAGCAATCCCATGACAGTGATTGCAATATTTGCAACTCTGTCAGAAACATCAGCGGCCGTTACATTGCCGTTCCTTGATGACGATGACAGAGACGTCTACATCTGGTTCCTGATCAGCTTTCCCTTTTATCTGCTGTTGCTATTCTTCGCAACGCTCAACTTCAACTATCGATCGCTGTACGCCCCCTCTGACTTTGAGAAGGGAAAACATTTCATAAAATTCATGGACGGTGCTGAGCAACCCGAAAACGGGAAGAATAGAAAGTTCGCTGGCAGGACATCAGGCAGTGGCGGCCGATCCACTCGCCGCCCCTCCAAGGCACAGGATCCACCTTCGAAATCGGTCCCTGGCGTCGCCCTTTCGGCGCTACACCGCCTACGCCTGCCTGAACGGTTGAGGGACCTGTATGTCGTTGATGCACGCGCGATGACAGGCAACGCCGAGCTCTGCCACTTGATGGAGAGCATTCACAACGAACCGGGGAAAGCTGCGCGTGCAGTCGTATTCCTCACCTGCAACGCGTCAGATTCAATACTGAAGGAAGGCGCGGAAAACCCTGTAAAACACGCGAAGAGATCCTGCCGCACTACATTTTGTGCTGCCTACAATTTGAATTCACAGGGCTTGACGGTCATTGATCAACAGTTGCCAAGCGACGCACGACAGCCCGTGGCGTTTGACGATCAATCTGAAGGGAAGGATGTGCGAGGAAAAAGCAAAAAGCCGGAAGTATGTTGATGCAAGCAGACACCCACTTTTCAAAATGTGTGGCCCCGTCGATGACCGGGCCACACATTCCATTACATCAAAGGTCTCAGAACAGCTTGCGACCTTTGTTCGCTGCGATACGCATGCGCAAGGCGTTGAGCTTGATGAAGCCCGCTGCGTCGGCCTGGTTGTACGCGCCGCCATCTTCTTCGAAAGTGGCAATGTTGGCGTCGAACAACGATTCGTCGGACTTGCGTCCGGTGACGATCACGTTGCCCTTGTACAGTTTCAGGCGAACCACACCATTCACGTGTGCCTGGGAGGCATCGATCATCTGTTGCAACATCAGACGCTCAGGGCTCCACCAGTAACCGGTGTAGATCAGGCTGGCGTACTTGGGCATCAGCTCGTCCTTGAGGTGAGCTACTTCGCGGTCCAGGGTGATCGATTCGATCGCACGGTGGGCACGCAGCATGATGGTGCCGCCAGGGGTTTCGTAGCAGCCACGGGACTTCATGCCCACGTAACGGTTTTCGACGATGTCCAGGCGGCCGATACCGTGCTCGCCACCGATGCGGTTCAGGGTCGCCAACACGGTGGCAGGAGTCATTTCGACGCCGTCCAGTGCCACGATATCGCCGTTGCGGTAGGTCAGCTCCAGGTACTGCGGTTTGTCGGGCGCTTTCTCCGGGGAGACGGTCCAACGCCACATGTCTTCTTCGTGTTCGGTCCAGGTGTCTTCCAGCACGCCGCCTTCATAGGAGATGTGCAGCAGGTTGGCATCCATCGAGTACGGGGATTTTTTCTTGCCGTGACGCTCGATCGGGATGGCGTGCTTTTCGGCGTAATCCATGAGCTTCTCGCGGGACAGCAGGTCCCACTCGCGCCATGGAGCGATCACTTTCACACCTGGTTTCAGGGCATAGGCGCCCAGTTCGAAACGAACCTGGTCGTTACCCTTGCCGGTGGCGCCGTGGGAAATGGCGTCAGCACCGGTTTCGTTGGCGATTTCGATCAGGCGTTTGGCGATCAACGGACGAGCGATGGAAGTACCCAGCAGGTACTCGCCTTCGTAAACGGTGTTGGCGCGGAACATCGGGAAAACGAAATCGCGCACGAACTCTTCGCGCAAGTCGTCGATGTAGATCTCTTTCACGCCCATGGCTTGAGCCTTGGCACGTGCAGGTTCGACCTCTTCGCCCTGACCCAGGTCAGCGGTGAAGGTCACCACTTCACAGTTATAAGTATCCTGCAGCCACTTGAGGATCACCGAAGTGTCCAGGCCGCCGGAATACGCCAGAACGACCTTGTTTACGTCCGCCATGCCATCACTCCACGGGGTTCTACGGAAAGCCGTCAAGTCTACCGCCCATACAGAATAATTTACAGTGGCGCGACAGCTTATGACGACGAAGCGACAGATTATGTCGAGAGCGCGACGATGACCGAAGGGTCAGGAAGTTGCCGAAGCGGTGGGCTTCGTCGCTTGAGGGGCCACCTGCTCCGCGGGGGCTCCCCGCTCCAGGCGTATCGCCACGCGGCGGTTTTTCGCCCGGTTTATGTTGCTGGTATTGGGTGCCAGTGGATAGCGCTCGCCATGGAAACGCAGGGTGATCTGTGACTCCTGGATGCCGTTGGCCTTGAAAAACTCCATCACCGCCAGCGCCCGGCGCCGTGACAGGTCACGGTTGGTCAGGCGATTGCCGCTGTTGTCGGAGTGGCCGTCCAGTTCGATGCGATTGACGGTCGGATCGGCCTTCATGTATTCCAGCATGACTTGCAGCCTGGCTTTGGCGGGCCCGTCCAGATCGATACCGCCACCGGGAAAGCCGACCTGGGATTGCTTCACCTGATCGAAGTTCTGCGGCAGCAACTTGGCCACGCAGCCCTGATAATCGGCAAACGCCTTGTTGAACCTGACCGGCAACAAACGCACCTCCGATACCCGGCCATCGCCCGAGGAGTGCCGGACCACGGGGCTGCGTCCGTCGATCAGGCCGCTGATCAAGCGTCCGGCCTGGGCCTGTGAGCTGTTGAACAGGACATTGCCGCTGCCGATCCGTACCGTGCCCAGATTGATATCACCACGTCCTGGCTGCCAAGGCGCGGCGGCGGCCAACAAAGTGGCAGAACCACCGCCCATCATTGCGTTGTACGCATTCAAACGAAATATCGCCTGCTCGCCAGCGCGGCGCACGAACTGGCCCGAGCCGAAATCAGTGACCGGCTGCGTCAGCCGGCACTCGAACTTGTCGCCTTCGACCGTCCACTCAATGCTCTCCAGGCGAGTCTGGAAAGTGAGTGCCATTGCGGGAAGGCTGGCAAACACACTGAGCAAGGCTAAATAACGCTGGCGCACGGGAGGCTCCACTGGCTTCTACGACAAAAAGACCGACACACAGATGTTTACGGCATACCTGTTGGATATCGGAAGCTTCCCGTAAAACTTGATAGCGGGTGCCTGCAAGAGTCTTTTCCGGTAGCATTCCCTTGAGTTTGACCCGCCTGGAATCCCCTCATGTCCGACCGCCTGACCCTGCTGCGTCCCGACGACTGGCATATTCATCTTCGCGATGGTGCCGTGTTGACCAATACCGTCGCGGATGTCGCGCGCACCTTTGGCCGCGCCATCATCATGCCCAACCTGGTACCGCCGGTGCGCAATGCGGCTGAAGCCGACGGCTATCGCCAGCGGATTCTCGCTGCCCGCCCGGCCGGCAGCCCGTTTGAACCGCTGATGGTCCTGTACCTCACCGACCGCACCCAGCCTGAAGAAATTCGCGAGGCCAAGGCCAGCGGTTTCGTTCACGCCGCCAAGCTGTACCCGGCCGGCGCGACCACCAACTCGGACTCGGGCGTCACCAGCATCGACAAGATTTTCCCTGCACTCGAGGCCATGGCCGAAGTCGGGATGCCTTTGCTGATCCACGGTGAAGTCACCCGCGGCGATGTCGACGTGTTCGACCGCGAAAAAATCTTCATCGATGAGCACATGCGTCGGGTGGTCGAGCGTTTCCCGACGCTCAAGGTGGTGTTCGAACACATCACCACCGCCGACGCCGTGCAGTTCGTCAACTCGGCTTCGGCCAACGTTGGCGCGACCATCACCGCGCATCACCTGCTGTACAACCGCAATCACATGCTGGTGGGTGGAATTCGGCCGCACTTCTATTGCTTGCCGATCCTCAAGCGCAATACGCACCAGGAAGCCCTGCTCGACGCCGCCACCAGCGGCAGCGAAAAGTTCTTCCTCGGCACCGATTCGGCGCCCCACGCCCAGCACGCCAAAGAAGCCGCTTGCGGCTGCGCCGGCTGCTACACCGCCTATGCGGCGATCGAGATGTACGCCGAGGCGTTCGAACAACGTAACGCGCTGGACAAGCTCGAAGCCTTCGCCAGCCTCAACGGCCCGCGTTTCTATGGCCTGCCGGCCAACACCGATCGCATTACCCTGGTCCGCGAAGAATGGACCGCCCCGACCAGCCTGCCGTTTGGCGAGTTGACCGTTATCCCGCTGCGCGCCGGTGAAAAACTGCGCTGGCGCCTGCTGGAGGAACACGCGTGAGTGAAGACCATTTCGACGACGAACAGGAAGGTCAAGGCGGTGGTGGCGGTTCCCGTCATCCAATGGCCGCCAGGTTTCGTGGCTACCTGCCGGTTGTCGTCGACGTAGAAACCGGTGGTTTCAACTCGGCCACCGACGCCCTGCTGGAAATTGCTGCAACCACGATCGCCATGGATGAAAAGGGTTTTGTGTACCCCGATCACACCTACTTCTTCAGGGTCGAGCCTTTTGAAGGTGCGAACATCGAAGCGGCAGCCCTGGAGTTCACCGGGATCAAGCTTGATCACCCGCTGCGCATGGCCGTGACTGAAGAAGCGGCGCTGAACGATATCTTCCGCGGCGTGCGCAAGGCACTCAAGGCCAACGGCTGCAAACGGGCGATTCTGGTTGGGCACAACAGCAGCTTCGACCTGGGCTTCCTCAACGCCGCGGTTGCGCGCCTGGACATGAAGCGTAACCCGTTCCATCCATTTTCCAGTTTCGATACCGCGACGCTCGCGGGCCTGGCTTACGGTCAAACCGTGCTGGCCAAGGCCTGTCAGGCCGCCGATATCGACTTCGACGGTCGCGAGGCGCATTCGGCTCGCTACGACACCGAGAAGACTGCCGAGCTGTTCTGCGGCATCGTCAACCGCTGGAAACAAATGGGTGGTTGGGAAGATTTCGACGATTGATTGAAGATTTTCTGCCCTTTGCTCTTTGTAGGAGCCGAGCTTGCTCGCGATGGTCGTGAACGATAACGCGGGCAGTCTGGATTCCCGCGGTGTTCTTGAGTCCATCGTCGGAGCGCCGCCCGGAGCATGCTCGCTCCTACAGGGGTCTTGCGTTTACTCCGCGCATAAAAAAACCGGCCTCAAGGGCCGGTTTTTTTGTACCTGGAGCGTGTGCCTTACAGCGCAGCAGCGTGCTCGGTCAGGTAAGCCGCAACGCCTTCTGGCGAAGCGTTCATACCTTTGTCGCCTTTTTTCCAGTTGGCAGGGCAAACTTCACCGTGCTCTTCGTGGAATTGCAGGGCGTCAACCAGACGCAGCAGCTCTTCCATGTTACGGCCCAGCGGCAGGTCGTTGATGATCTGCGAGCGGACAACGCCTTTGTCGTCGATCAGGAAGGCGCCACGGAATGCCACGCCGTCAGCGGACTGAACGTCGTAGGCCTTCATGACTTCCTGCTTGATGTCGGCAGCCATGGTGTAACGAACTGCGCCGATACCGCCGTCGTTAACCGGGGTGTTGCGCCATGCGTTGTGGGTGAAGTGCGAGTCGATCGACACAGCGACCACTTCAACGTTGCGCGCCTTGAACTCAGACATGCGGTTGTCCAGAGCGATCAGCTCCGACGGGCAAACGAAGGTGAAGTCCAGCGGGTAGAAGAACACCAGGCCGTATTTGCCTTTGATGGCCGACGACAGGGTGAAGCTGTCTACGATTTCGCCATTGCCGAGTACGGCCGGTACGGTGAAGTCAGGGGCTTGTTTGCCTACGAGTACGCTCATTGGATATCTCCTGGTGTAGAAGCGTTAAGAACAAGGTTTGCATCAGCCTGCCACCCTCAGGCGACAGCCCTGTGACACAAACCCGTTTCGAAAAGACCGGCCATCATACACCGCGTTTTTGGCGTGTCCGTAACGGTTTCTCCCCTGAGCGTAAAAAAGGACGAAGGGTCATCAGGATGGCAGCACACTGCGGACCAACCGTTCGTCAGACCTGGCAAAAAGTGCTCTCAAAGCACTTTGACAATCATTCTCGTTAACATTAAGATCCATCGCATTCGAGACATCAACAAGCGACGGTCTTCACTTATGTATGTTTGCCTCTGCACTGGCGTCACCGACGGCCAAATCCGCGATGCGATCTATGAAGGATGCTGCAGCTACAAGGAAGTGCGCCAGGCCACCGGCGTTGCCAGTCAATGCGGCAAATGTGCCTGCCTTGCCAAGGAAGTGGTCCGCGAGACCCTGACCAAGTTGCAGACGGCCCAGGCTTCGATCCCGTTTCCAGTTGAATTTACTGCCGCCTAAATCCCGCATTTCAAAGAACCGGACTCATGTCCGGTTTTTTTATGTCTGCAAATCAACTGCTTAGGCGCTAGACGCGGAACACAAACATTCTTATTCCGATTAATTTTTATATATGATTCAATAACTTAGGTTTGACACTCTTAGTAGTGCGGCTCAAACTCTGCCTTATAGACAGCTAATACAGGGCAGGACCCCATCATGAAAGGCGACGTTACAGTCATCCAGCATCTCAACAAGATCCTTGCCAATGAACTGGTCGCGATCAATCAATACTTCCTGCATGCACGCATGTACGAAGATTGGGGCCTGAACAAGCTCGGCAAGCACGAGTACCACGAATCCATCGACGAGATGAAGCACGCGGACAAGCTGATCAAGCGCATCCTGTTCCTTGAAGGCCTGCCGAACGTCCAGGACCTGGGCAAGCTGCAAATCGGCGAGCACACCCAGGAAATGCTTGAGTGTGACCTGCGTATCGAGAAGACTGGCCATGCCGACCTGAAAGCGGCCATTGCGCATTGTGAAACAGCGGGCGACTTCGGCAGCCGTGAATTGCTTGAAGATATCCTTGAATCCGAAGAAGAACATATCGACTGGCTGGAAACCCAACTGGGACTGATCGACAAGATCGGAATCGAGAACTACCTGCAATCGCAGATGGGCGACGACGAGTAAGTTCTACACTGCCCGCCTCGATGTAACAGAAGGCCCCGCGCTCTTTTAAAGAGGCGGGGCTTTTTTGTTTCAATTTGCCAATGTCTCAACCGGCCCAGGGGATTTTTCCTAAAGCCTGCTCCCCACAAGTCGATAACCTGGCATCGATAGCCGTGGGTGATCCACTGATCGCCTCACCACCTTTTTCCACAGAAGGTTTTTATGTCCTCCACCAAAGCCCGCGCAGATTCACTTTCGCTTCTGCTGTTTACCTTGCGCAGTGGCAAGCTGATGGCGATCAACCTGCTCAAAGTCAGTGAAATCATCCCTTGCCCACCACTGACCAAACTCCCCGAGTCGCACCCCCATGTCAAAGGCATCGCCACCCTGCGCGGCACGTCGTTGTCGGTAATCGACCTCAGCCGCGCCATCGGTGAGCGTCCGCTGGAAGACCCTGACGGTGGGTGCCTGATCGTCACTGACGTCAGCCGCTCCAAGCAAGGCTTGCATGTCCAGGCGGTGAGCAAGATCGTGCACTGCCTGACCACCGACATCCGTCCGCCACCCTTCGGCTCTGGCGGTTCGCGCTCGTACATCACCGGCGTGACCTCGGTCGACGGTACTCTGGTGCAGGTGCTGGACATCGAGAAGGTCATCCATGGCATCGCCCCGGTCCCCATCGACATGGCGCCGACCGAGCTCAGCATGGAAGACGCAGAAATACTGGGCAGCGCTCGTATCCTGGTGGTCGATGACAGCCAGGTGGCGCTGCAGCAATCGGTGCACACCTTGCGCAACCTGGGCCTCCAATGCCATACGGCCCGCAGCGCCAAGGAAGCCATCGACTGCCTGCTGGACCTGCAAGGCACCGCCCAGCAGATCAACCTGATCGTCTCGGACATCGAAATGTCCGAAATGGACGGCTACGCCTTCACCCGTACCCTGCGTGAAACCCCGGACTTCGCGCACCTCTACGTGCTGCTGCATACCTCCCTGGACAGTGCGATGAACAGCGAAAAGGCGCGGCTCGCGGGGGCCAATGCGGTATTGACCAAGTTCTCTTCGCCGGAACTGACCAAGTGCCTGATCGACGCGGCCAAGGCTGTCGCCGAACAAGGTCGTTGAGTCTTGAACGAGCAATTCTGCTATCTCATGCGGCGCAGTCTCGCGCGAGGCGTGCCCGCCCCCGCCTGGCCTCAGGGGATCGTCCTGACCGGCTATCGTCCCGATCAGGCAGAAGAGGTTCACGACTTGCTGGAATTGGGTTACTCCCAAGGAGGCGGCCGCGTCCCGGCCCTGGACGAATGGCAACAGCGTTTTGAATCCGATCCTGAATATGATCCGGCCTTGTGCTTCATCGCCCTGGATGCCCAGGGTATCGCGGGTGTGTGTCAGTGCTGGACCAGCGCCTACATCAAGGATCTGGTGGTGCATCCGCGGGCGCAAGGCCGGGGCTTGGGGCGAGCGTTGCTGCTCAATGCCTTCAAGGTGTTTCAACTGCGGCGCGAAGGGTATGTCGATTTGAAAGTGCTGGAAGACAACGTTCGCGCACAGCAGTTGTATGAAAGGGCTGGGATGCATGTAGTCCGCCGGGAACCAGTGCCGGTCTGACCCAGACCTTCAGGCATACTCAGGCCTTGGCCCACACCCGCCCAAGGATCACCAAACCATGAAAGCCGTCACCCTCACCTTCGTTTGCCTCACGGCCCTCGCTACCCAGGCCCAGGCCTCCAGCCCCGACGCCTGGGCCGCCTTCGACAAAGCCGTACTCGCCAGCTGCACCAAGGCCAGCGGTCTGGCCAATGCCAAACCCGTCGGCAACGCCGCGCAGTTCGATGATCGGG
The DNA here is from genome assembly GCF_058795195.1 of Pseudomonas sp. GW823-FHT06B06. Lineage (NCBI taxonomy): Bacteria > Pseudomonadati > Pseudomonadota > Gammaproteobacteria > Pseudomonadales > Pseudomonadaceae > Pseudomonas > Pseudomonas sp. GW823-FHT06B06. The sequence continues at coordinate 239,083 of NZ_JBXAHO010000005.1, forward strand.
TCGGTTACACCGCGCTGCTGCTGCAAGGCCAGTACCCGCAAAAGCACATGAAAGGCCGACAAGGAACCGAACTGTGCCTCTACAACAAGAAAAGCAAAACAGCCTACGTGACCGAATGGGACTCCATACGCCCAAACTGACACCGCTGTCAGTCAGCAGTCACTTTCCTGACCGGGTCACAGGGATATAACGTAGATAGACAAAGCTGCGCACACTTCCACTTTCCGACCCGGCGCCCCTCTCGCATGCGAACTCAGAAAAAAACCGTTGTTATTGCAGCCTTTCTGATCGTGCTGGTAGCGCTGGGTGCGTGGTACCTGGGCAAACCCTCTGCAGCCCGGGTAACTACACAGGCCGCCATTCCGGTACGCGTGGTCAACGTGGTCGAAAAAGACGTGCCCCGCTATGTCAGCGGTATCGGTTCAGTGCTATCGCTGCACAGCGTGGTAGTCCGTCCGCAAATCGACGGCATCCTCACCAGGATCCTGGTCAAGGAAGGCCAACTGGTGAGCAAAGGTGATTTGCTGGCCACGATCGACGACCGATCGATCCGCGCCAGTCTGGACCAGGCCAGGGCGCAACTGGGCGAAAGCCAGGCGCAATTGCAAGTGGCCCAGGTCAATCTCAAGCGCTACAAACTGTTGAGCGTCGACGACGGGGTGTCCAAACAGACCTACGACCAGCAACAAGCGCTGGTCAACCAGCTAAAGGCCACGGCCCAAGGCAACCAGGCTTCGATTGACGCAGCCCAGGTGCAATTGTCGTACACACAGATTCGCTCCCCAGTCAGTGGTCGCGTCGGTATTCGTACGGTGGATGAAGGCAACTTCCTGCGCATGACGGACACCCAGGGACTGTTCACGGTGACCCAGATCGACCCTATCGCCGTGGAATTCTCCCTGCCGCAGCAGATGCTGCCGACCCTGCAAGGCCTGATCAACGATCCACAACATGCCAAGGTCAAGGCCTACATCGGTGCCGACACCGATGGTGAAACCGGCAACCTGCTGGGCGAAGGCCACTTGACCCTGATCGACAACCAGATCAACGCCAACACCGGCACCATCCGCGCCAAGGCCGAATTCAATAATCCTGGGCAAAAACTCTGGCCAGGCCTGTTGGTGACAGTAAAGATCCAGACAGCGCTGGATAAAGATGCGCTGGTCGTACCGCCCACCGTCGTGCAGCGTGGCCTCGATCAGCACTTCGTCTATCGGGTGAATGGCAACAAGGTCGAAACCGTACCGGTGCAGATGGTTCATCAAAGTAGCGGTCAGAGCATCATCAAAGGGGTGAAACCCGGTGACGTGCTGGTCAGTGATGGCCAGTCGCGGCTCAAGCCCGGTGCTACCGTGCAAGTACTCACCGACCCGCCGCAGGTCGTAAAATCGGAGTCGGCGCCATGAAAGGCCACGGTTCGGTATCCGCCTGGTGCATTGACCACCCTGTGGCGACGATTCTGCTGACGTTTTCCCTGGTGCTGCTGGGGGCGATTGCCTTCCCGCGCCTGTCCATCGCGCCGCTTCCGCAAGCAGAATTTCCGACGATACAGGTGGCCGCGCAACTGCCGGGGGCCAGCCCGGAAACCATGGCCTCATCGGTGGCCACACCCCTTGAAGTGCAGTTCAGCGCCATTCCCGGCGTGACGCAAATGACCTCGAGCAGCGCCCTGGGCTCAACCAACCTGACCCTGCAATTCACCCTCGACAAGAGCATCGATACCGCCGCCCAGGAGGTCCAGGCCGCGATCAACACCGCGGCAGGCAAACTGCCCAAGGACATGCCGAACCTGCCGACCTGGCGCAAGGTCAATCCGGCCGACAGCCCGGTACTGATCCTCAGCGTCAACTCGTCCCTGATGCCCGGCCCGGAGCTCAGCGACCTGGTGGAAACCCTGTTGTCCCGTCAGATCAGTCAGATCGACGGTGTCGGCCAGGTCGTGATTACCGGCCAGCAACGTCCGGCGATTCGTGTCCAGGTCTCGGCAGACAAACTCGCCGCCATTGGCCTGACCCTCGCCGATATTCGCCTGGCGATCCAGCAGACCAGCCTCAACCTTGCCAAAGGTGCGCTGTATGGGGAATCGAGCATCTCGACCCTGTCCACCAACGACCAGTTGTTCCATCCTGAGGAATACAACCAACTGATCGTTTCCTACAAGGACGGCGCACCGGTCCATCTCAGGGATGTCGCCAAAGTCGTCAACGGCTCGGAAGATGCCTACGTCCAGGCTTGGGCGGGCACCCAACCGGGCGTCAACCTGGTGATCTTCCGCCAACCGGGGGCCAACATCGTCGAGACCGTGGACCGCATTCAAGCGGCGCTCCCGAGCCTGGAAGCAATGCTCCCGGCTTCGGTGCAGGTCAAGACACTGATTGACCGCACGCAGACTATCCGCGCTTCGCTGCATGAAGTGGAAATCACCCTGTTGATCGCGATCATGCTGGTGGTGGCGGTGATGGCGCTGTTCCTGCGCCAGCTCTCGGCAACCCTGATCGTGTCGGCAGTACTGGGGGTTTCACTGATCGCCAGTTTTGCATTGATGTACGTGATGGGCTTCAGCCTGAACAACCTGACGCTGGTGGCAATCGTGGTGGCCGTGGGGTTTGTGGTCGACGATGCGATCGTGGTGGTGGAAAACATCCACCGCCACCTGGAGGCAGGCGACGGTATGCGCGAGGCCGCGATCAAGGGCGCCGGAGAAATCGGCTTCACGGTGGTATCGATCAGTTTCTCGCTGGTCGCGGCGTTCATTCCGCTGCTGTTCATGGGCGGCGTGGTCGGACGCCTGTTCAAGGAGTTCGCCCTGACCGCCACCGCCACCATCATGATTTCGGTGGTCGTGTCGCTGACGTTGGCGCCCACCCTGGCAGCGCTGTTCATGCGCGCGCCGGTGCATCACGCCCACGACAAGCCCGGCTTCGGCGAACGCCTGCTCGCGCTGTACGAAAAAGGCCTGCGCCGCGCGCTCGCTCACCAGAAGTTGATGATCGGCGTATTCGGTCTGTCGCTGGCCCTGGCCGTTGCCGGTTACATTTTTATTCCCAAGGGCTTCTTCCCGATCCAGGACACCGGGTTTGTCCTCGGCACAACCGAAGCCGCCGCTGATATTTCCTACGGCGACATGGTGAAAAAACACTTGGCGATGGCTGAAATCGTCGCTGCCGACCCCGCCGTCGAGACCTTCTCGCACTCGGTCGGGGTGTCGGGCAGCAACCAGACCATCGCCAACGGCCGCTTCTGGATCGCCTTGAAAAAACGCGGCGACCGCGATGTTTCAGCCAGCGAATTCATCGACCGTATTCGCCCGCAATTGATGAAAGTTCCGGGCATCGTCCTGTACCTGCGCGCCGGGCAAGACATCAACCTCAGCTCCGGCCCGAGCCGGGCCCAGTACCAATACGTACTCAAGAGCAACGACGGTGCAATCCTGAGCACCTGGACCCAGCGCCTGACGGAAAAACTGCGTGGCAACCCGGCCTTTCGCGACATTTCCAACGACCTGCAACTGGGCGGCAGCATCACCCACATCAGCATCGACCGCAGTGCCGCGGCACGCTTTGGCCTGACGGCCAGCGATGTCGACGAAGCGCTGTACGACGCCTTCGGCCAGCGCCAGATCAACGAATTCCAGACCCAGATCAATCAGTACAACGTGATCCTGGAACTGGACACGCGCCAGCGCGGCAAGGCCGAAAGCCTTAACTACTTCTATCTGCGCTCGCCCCTGAGCGGGGAAATGGTGCCGCTGTCGGCCCTGGCGAAATTCGATGCGCCCACGGTGGGGCCGCTGTCCATCGCCCATGACGGCATGTTCCCGGCCGCCAACCTGTCGTTCAACCTGGCGCCCGGTGTGGCGCTGGGCGATGCAGTGATCATGCTCAACCAGGCCAAGGTCGACATCGGCATGCCAACGGCCATCAGCGGTAACTTCCAGGGCGCGGCCCAGGCGTTCCAGAGTTCGCTGGCCAGTCAGCCATGGTTGATCCTGGCGGCGCTGGTGGCGGTTTACATCATTCTTGGTGTGCTCTACGAGAGCTTCGTCCACCCGCTGACGATCATCTCGACACTGCCCTCGGCCGGGTTGGGCGCAGTGATCATGCTGTGGATCTGCGGCCAGGACTTTTCGATCATGGCGCTGATCGGGCTGGTGCTACTGATCGGCATCGTCAAGAAAAACGGCATCCTGATGATCGACTTCGCGCTCGACGCGCAGCGCAAGGGTGGCCTGGCGCCGGAGGAAGCGATCTTCCAGGCGTGCCTCACGCGGTTCCGCCCGATCATCATGACCACCCTCGCCGCACTGCTCGGCGCCCTGCCGCTGATGCTCGGCTATGGCACCGGCGCCGAACTGCGCCAACCCCTGGGGATCGCGGTGGTCGGCGGCCTGCTGGTGAGCCAGGCACTGACGCTGTTCACCACGCCGGTCATATACTTATGGCTTGAACGACTCTTCCATAGGCCCAAGCCCGCGCCCGTGCCGGCGCTGGCGAGCACAGACTGAGGCGGGGTCATGCGCGTCCTGATTATCGAAGACGAAGAAAAAACCGCGGACTATCTTCACCGCGGCCTGACGGAACAGGGTTACACCGTGGACCTGGCCCGCGATGGCGTGGAAGGCCTGCACCTGGCGCTGGAAAGCGACTACGCGGTGATCGTCCTCGACGTGATGCTGCCGGCCCTCGACGGTTTCGGTGTATTGCGCGCCTTGCGTGCGCGCAAACAAACGCCGGTGATCATGCTCACCGCCCGCGAACGGGTCGAAGACCGCATCAAGGGCCTGCGCGACGGTGCCGACGACTACCTGGGCAAGCCATTTTCCTTCCTCGAACTGGTGGCACGCCTGCAGGCGCTGACCCGGCGCAGCGGTGGCCACGAGCCGGTGCAAGTGAGCATCGCCGACCTGTGGATAGATTTGATCAGCCGCAAGGCCACCCGCGCCGGCACACGCCTGGACCTGACAGCCAAGGAGTTCTCGCTGCTCAGTGTTCTGGCCCGTCGCCAGGGTGAAATCCTGTCGAAGACGGCCATCGCCGAAATGGTCTGGGACATCAATTTCGACAGCGACGCCAACGTCGTCGAAGTCGCGATCAAACGCTTGCGAGCCAAGCTCGATGGGCCATTCGAAGAGAAATTGCTGCACACGATTCGTGGCATGGGTTATGTACTGGAGAGCCGTGGTGTCCAGTAATAGCATTGCGCTGCGCCTGAGCGGGATGTTTACCCTGGTGGCGCTGCTGGTGTTCCTGTTGATCGGCTGGGCGCTGTACCAACAGGTCGACAAAGGTTTGGGGTTGTTGCCCGAAGCCGAACTGGACGCGCGCTACAGCGTGCTCGAATCGACCGTCGGCCGTTACGGCACGCCCGAGCACTGGGTGAAGATCAATAACAAGCTCAAGCTGCTCGGCGAAGAAGACAAGCGCATCAGTTTCTGGATCGTCAGCGGCGATCCCCATTACGAATACGGCAATCCGACCCCGAGCATCCGTGCCTTCGCCGAAGGACCGTTGGGCATGCGCGACTTGCAACTGGCGGATCACCCCTACCCGCTGAAAGTGCTGGTCAGCCAATTCCCGGCCAAGGATCAGCGCCCGCCCCTGCGATTCATGATCGGTATCGACACCGAAACTTTTTACCATACCCAGCACCAGTTGCTGATCGCCCTGATCAGCCTGGCGGTTATCGGCGTGCTGATGGCCTCGGCGCTGGGTTACTGGGTGGCGCGGATCGGGCTCAAACCATTGATCAAGCTATCCCAGGAAGCCCAGCGCCTGGCCCCGCCATTGCGTTCAGGTCGCTTGCGCCTGTCGTCGCTGCCCCCTGAGTTGAATCAATTCGTCGACTCGTTCAACTCGACACTGGAACGGGTCGAACAGGCGTACTCGCGCCTGGAATCGTTCAACGCCGATGTCGCCCATGAACTGCGCTCGCCGCTGACCAACCTGATCGGCCAGACCCAGGTCGCGCTTACACGCGGGCGTTCGGCGGAACACTATTTCGAGGTGCTGCAATCGAACCTTGAAGAACTTGAACGGCTGCGCTCGATCATCAATGACATGCTGTTCCTGGCCAGCGCCGACCAGGGCAGCAAGGCCACCAAACTGACCTCCACCTCACTGGCGGAGGAAGTGGCGACGACCCTGGAATATCTGGACTTCATTCTCGAGGACGCCCAAGTACAGGTTCAGGTCAGCGGCGATGCCCAGGTGCGAATCGAGATCGCCCACCTGCGCCGGGCCTTGATCAACCTGCTCAACAACGCCGTGCAGCACACCGACCCCGGACAAGTCATCAAGGTGCGAATCGAAGCAGGCGAGCACCAGGTCAGCATCGGCGTCGCCAACCCGGGCGCACCGATTTCCAGCGAGCATCTGCCGCGCCTGTTCGAACGCTTCTACCGGGTCGATGCCTCACGCAGCAACAGTGGCAACAACCACGGGTTGGGCCTGGCCATCGTCAAGGCGATTGCCCTGATGCATGGCGGCGATGTGTTCGTGCACAGCGACCATGGCATGAATACCTTTGGCATGCATTTGCCCGTCTGAGGCCCCACGCTCCCTCCCCCCCGAAAACAGGCCGACCGGCAGGCCGCCTCGTTTTGGGTGTTGCTCGTTGATCCGTGCCGCGTCGAAGCCTGTGGGAGATTGTTGTCTGAGTACATATCCATTGCTGCGGAGTACATATCCGTTGCTGCGGTAACGGCCACTTATGGTTTCGCTCTTACAGCGACTCCCTTTTTCAAACGCCAAAAAGGAAGCAAAAGGCTTTGCCCCACCACTCGGTGCCTCGCTAGGGCTCGGCATGCCCTCACTCCGGCATTGCTCCGTGGGTCGCCGCGATGGGCCATCCCTGGCCCAGCGCGGCTAAACC